>NZ_JBBMFP010000015.1:0-141545 GCF_040095955.1 Blautia caccae
ATGGGATCTTAGCTCAGCTGGGAGAGCATCTGCCTTACAAGCAGAGGGTCATAGGTTCGAGCCCTATAGGTCCCATTTTTGGACGGTTTCCCGAGTGGCCAAAGGGGACAGACTGTAAATCTGCTGCAAATTGCTTCGGTGGTTCGAATCCACCACCGTCCACTCTAGCTGATAAGATTAGACTTCAAAGTGAATATGCCGATGTGGCTCAATTGGCAGAGCAGCTGATTTGTAATCAGCAGGTTATCGGTTCGAGTCCGATCATCGGCTTTTCAGTAATTATTTTTATTGCTGTCATAAATTAATAACGCGGGGTGGAGCAGTCTGGAAGCTCGTCGGGCTCATAACCCGAAGGTCACAGGTTCAAATCCTGTCCCCGCTACTCAAGTTTTACGCCCAGATAGCTCAGTTGGTAGAGCAGAGGACTGAAAATCCTCGTGTCGCTGGTTCGATTCCGGCTCTGGGCATTTTTATTGCCTATTAGTTTGATAATTGAATATGGAGCATTAGCTCAGTTGGTAGAGCACTTGACTTTTAATCAAGTTGTCCGGGGTTCGAATCCCCGATGCTTCACTGTGAGACAGTTCAAATTCAGATATTCTGTATTTGAGCTGTTTTTTATTGTACAAAAAAAAGTTCGGATGGAAAACGCGCTGAGCGCAGAATATATTTTTACACAGAAAATAAGAAGCCATAACCTTGAGGGGGGATAGATTATGGCCTCTTATTTTCATGTCTACTTTTATAAAAATATAAAAAGAAGGAGAGCCGGTATAAGGGAATACCGGCATATGAAAAAGAAAAAGATTTTGAAAAAAGTCTTATTGGCTTTGTTCAAATACTAATATACATTGTAAATGTGATGATTCTGTGATGAAATAGTAAAAGAAATGTGAAAAAGTTTTTTATTTTTTCTTCATATATGGATAGAAATCAGTTGGCAGGATACGAAGTATATAGTGTAACGGCCGTTAGTAAAAAGAGAATCGGGTGAAAGCTTATGAAAATAAATGAAGATAATTTTGTAGAGCAGTTAAAGTTCCGGAACGAGAAAGCTCTAGAATATGTAATTGACAATTATGGACGTATTGTAAAATCTATTGTAAAGAAGAACTTGTTTTCATTGCAGGATTACCAGGAGGAATGTATCAATGATGTGTTTCTGGCTGTGTGGGAGAATATAGAGTCCTACAGGCCCATGAGAAGCAGTTTTGTGAACTGGATCGCAGGTATCGCCAGGTATAAAGCCATTGACTACAAGCGGAAGTATCTGAAAAGGATACAGACAGAAAATCTGGAGGATGTGACTGCCGGAGAGGAGGACAGGGAGCAGATGAAGATGATCGAGGAAGAGCTGTCTGAGGAGATGGAAGAGATGCTCAGCTGTCTGAGTCCTGAGGACCGAGAGTTATTTATGAAGCTCTATGTGGAGGAAATGGAACCGGAGGAGGTCAGCCGGCAGACAGGCATGAAGAAAGATGTGATATATAACAGAGTTTCCAGGGGAAGACGGAAAATCAGGAAACTGTTTTCCACTCAGAAAGGAGAGAAAAGTTATGAGCAGTAATATATATGAATTGTTAAATGACGTTAAGACAGATATGGGGAATTACAAAATAAAAGAAACTAATGATATGGAAAACAAGCGCTGGAAAAAAGCTGCTGCAAAAAATATTATGGGTACAGGGAAAAAGAAAAAAAGGTGGAAACCAATTGCTGCAGTCTGCGCAGCCGCAGTGGTCCTGGCAGTGGGAGTGGGAAGTGCTCCGCTGCATTATGTTGTCCAGGCAGCAGTAAAATCTATTTCTTATGATATTGCATCTATTCTTGGAATTAAAAAGAATTTGGAACCATATAAGACGGTAGTTGGAAAGTCAGTAACCGCGAACGGAATAACAGTGACGCTCAATGAGGTCATTCTAAATGAGGATGAGATTGTAGTATCCAGCACCAGAGAATATGATGAAAAGATTACGGATGAGAACAAATCGATCATAGGAGTCCATGTATATATCAATGGAAAGTCTGTCTCTGATGGCGCCTCCGGCGGAGAAAAGCAGGAAGGAGACAGAACAATTGTATCTATTTCTGAGTGTGACATCAGCAAGGATGTGGATTTATCTCAGACACTTGATTTTGAGATACAGTTTGTAGATTATGATAATATGGGCAAAACATGGGATTTTGAATTTTCATCTTCCGGTGAGGAGCTTGCCCAGAGTACAAATACAGTGGAGCTTGACGAAACATTTACACTGGAGGATGGAACAGAAGTATATCTGAATAAAATGACAGATAATGCTCTTGGGCAAAAAATCTATTTCTCAACATCCACAGGAGAATGTGACTATGATCTTGTTCTGAAAGGGTTTGACGACTGTGGAAACGCTGTGGAATTTACACTTTCCAGATGGAGTGACGGCGTAGGAAGACTAAATATTTCTACGATTCAAAATGGAAATCTAAGCGATGAGGCCACAGAACTTTATCTGACACCATATGCGGTCAAATTCCCGGAGCAGAGCGGAAGGCTCAGTAATGATTTTAAACAGGCAGGGGAAGAGTTTACCATACACTTCAGATAATTACTTTCCGAACATGACAGAGGGACAGGCGCATAGGCCTGTCCCTTTTCGTTATCTGTCAGCTTTATACGGCGGGTCAGCGGGATAACCGCTTCCGGCCTTCTGCATTCCGCGCTGAATGGCATCTCTGGAGTTTTTCCAGTCCGCATCCTTGTTGCGGTAGTCAAACTTGTCACAGAACCATTCAAGGTCATCTGTGACCCTCTGCATGTTGTCAGTCATGAGGGGGAAGAGAATTTCATAAAAGGAAGCCTTCTCTTTATCAGAGAGAAGGGACTCTGCAGTCTCCACAAGGTCACCGAAATGGGAGAGGCAGAAGCCTTTGCTGTTTTTGAACAAATCTGTGAATTCAGGATTTTTCCTGTACAGTTCAAAGAAGGTGTCAAGATAGCGGACATATGTATTTTGATAGTAGTCGCAGATATAGCAGCTTTGATTCTGTTCCTTTACCCAGGTTCCGATATTTGTCTTGGGATTGTCTGCATCCAGTTTTGCCTTTTTAAAATGTCCCAGCATGGATGCTTTTCCTGGAGAAAACATTTTGATCTGCTGTTTTAACTCCTCATTTTTTTTCTTAAAGTGTGTGGTGAGGATCAGTCCGCAGCCGAGGCGGTTTCCGTAATCAAACATTTTTTTATAGTGTTCATGGCAGAATCCAAGTTTATCTGTCTCCGCCCGCACATCGTCTTCCATATAGGAGGCGCCGGAGCCAAGGACAAAATCCATGGCGTGCTGTTCCAGATTCTTTTCAATAAAACAAAAGGGGCATTCATCGTCAGCGCGGAATGCGTCCATCAGCGGTATGGTATATATTTTTTCCTTCATTTTTTGTTCCCCCGGTTTTCTGATTTTATATAAGAGTAACATAAAAAAAATCAGAAAGAAAGAGTGCAAAATGGTTTTCTATGCGATACAATGGTAATGTTGTGATCAGTAATGAAGCATACCATGATGTAATGTTGATTTATAAAGGATTTATATGTGGATATCTGAATAGATTGTGGATAACATGTATGGAAAATGATTTTTCTGTTGAAAACATGTGTCGTTGTATTTGCAGGAGGTTGCAGGTTTTTTCATTGTCTGTTAGTATAGAGTTTAAAGTCTGAAACTGGGGGATTTAAAAGAAAAATGAAAAGAAATGTGGATTTGCTGGAGGGACCTATCGCAGGTTCCCTGGCAAAATTAGCGTTCCCTATTATGGGAACATCATTAATACAGATGGCGTACAATCTGGTCGATATGATCTGGATCGGACGCGTCAGCAGTAACGCGGTAGCAGCCGTTGGGGCAGCCGGTATGTATATGTGGCTGGCAAACGGTATCACAACCATACCGAGAATGGGCGGACAGGTCACTGTGGGGCAGTCCCTTGGGGCTATGGACAAGGAGGCTGCCATCGACTATGCCAGAGGTTCTATTCGCATGGGAATGCTTCTGGGGATTTTGTATGGGATTATCAGTGTGCTGTTTTCAGGACCGCTGATCGGGTTTTTTAAGCTGAACAGCCCGGATGTTATACATGACGCCAAAATGTATCTTGTGATCACCTGCGGAGCAATCGTGTTTTCATTCCTGAATCAGGTTTTTACAGGTATTTTGGCTGCTATGGGCAATACCATGGCTACTTTCAGGGCCACCACCATTGGTCTGGTCATAAATATTGTAATGGACCCTGTTTTGATCTTTGGAATTGGTCCTCTTCCCAAAATGGAGGTGACAGGTGCGGCGCTTGCCACTGTATTGGCACAGATCATTGTGTTTATCCTGTATCTTGCAACGGTCTGGAATGAGCCGGTGATCTTCCGGCACATTCGTTTGACACAGAAGGCGGAAAAGCAGCATGTGCGTGAGATTGTGAGAATTGGATTTCCCTCTGCCATACAGGATGCGTTGTTTTCCGGAATTTCCATGGTGATAGCCCGTCTGATCGCGGGATGGGGGGATGCGGCTGTGGCGGTGCAGAAGGTCGGAAGCCAGATCGAATCTATTTCATGGATGGCTGCAGGCGGATTTTCAACAGCTGTAAATGCGTTTGTGGCCCAGAACTATGGGGCGGGGAAAAAAGAGAGGATTAAGAAGGGATATAAGACAGCTATGGGGATCATGGCTTTGTGGGGAGTATTTACCAGCTTTATACTCATCGCTTTCCCGGAATTTTTCTTCCGTATTTTTATTACAGAGAAGGATGTCCTTCCGATGGGAGTTGACTATCTGAGAATCATAGGTATTTCGGAATTTTTCATGTGTATGGAGATCACCACAGCCGGGGCATTTCAGGGATTTGGAAAGACTGTGCCGCCGTCTGTCACAGGGATTCTTTTCAACACACTCAGGATACCGGTCGCTATGCTGCTTTCGGCCACGGCTCTTGGGCTGAATGGTGTGTGGTGGACTCTGAGTCTCTCCTGTGTGCTGAAAGGCCTGGTCCTTCCCGCATGGTTCCTCATTGTGTTTGTAAAGTATTATAAGAGCGGAAGGGATAAGTTCTGAAAAGGGAGGTAATATATGGACAGACAGTCTTTGATGATGGTGATTATTGCCTGTATTGTGATACTGACAGGCATCTTTATGGCAGTAAAAGGAAAGCCTTCTATGGTGAGAGAACGGTTCTCAAGCGGCGTGTCGCCTGAAAATGAGAGAAAGTTCATGGTGACCATCGGAGGCGGTGTGAGTATCATAGGACTTGACATGCTGGCATTGGGAATCTGCGCATGGAAATATCCTATGAAACAGGCACAGATACTGATCGTTCTGGCTGTTGGTATTATTTTATTCCTGGCAGTTGTTCTGTACGGACAGAAGCATTACCGGAAATGATGGATAACAGCAGTTGCTCAGCCGGGGCGTGTTTGTACCCCCCAACACTCTAAAGTTTCTGTTGGCTGACGGGAAGAATCGTGGTAAAATGAACCACATATAAAGGTTATGGATTTTTGGTAACAGTTCAGATACCTGGGCTGTTACTATATTTTATGAAAAGGGGAAAGAACAATGGATAAAGAATTTCGTATTGAAACCAAATGTGTGCAGTCCGGATGGAAACCGAAAAAGGGTGAGCCGAGAATCCTGCCGATTTATCAGAGTACAACATTTAAATATGACACGACTGAGGAGATGGGACGTCTCTTTGATCTGAAGGACAATGGCTATTTCTATACAAGATGCCAGAATCCCACCAATGATCTGGTGGCAGCTAAGATCGCTGACTTGGAAGGCGGTGTGGCAGGTGTGCTTACCTCATCAGGGCAGGCAGCTACATTTTATGCTGTATTTAATATCTGCGAGGCAGGGGACCATGTAATCTGTGCGTCTGCTATCTATGGCGGCACATTGAATCTGCTGGGCGTGACTGCTAAGAAGATGGGAATCGAATGTACTTTTGTGGATGCAGATGCCTCTGAAGAAGAGCTGGAAAAAGCGTTTAAACCCAACACCAAGGCTGTATTTGCTGAGACGATTGCCAATCCGGCTCTTGTTGTGCTGGATATTGAGAAATTTGCCGGTCTGGCACATGCCCATGGAGTACCGCTGATTGTAGACAATACATTTGCAACACCGGTAAACTGCCGTCCTTTTGAGTGGGGCGCTGATATTGTGACGCATTCCACAACAAAATACATGGACGGACATGCAATGCAGGTAGGCGGAGCCATTGTGGACAGCGGTAATTTCGACTGGGACGCATATGGTGATAAATTCCACGGACTGACAAGACCGGATGAATCTTATCACGGGGTTGTATATACAAAGCAGTTTGGAAAAGCGGCGTATATTATGAAGATCAATGCACAGCTTATGCGCGATCTGGGAGCCATCCCATCACCTACAAACTGTTTTATGCTGAATGCCAGCCTGGAATCCCTGGCGCTGCGCGTGGAGCGTCACTGCTATAATGCCCAGAAGGTAGCGGAATTTTTAAATGAGCATCCTTTGGTGGGGCATGTAAATTATGCCGGACTTCCGGGAGACAAATACTATGAGCTGGCTAAAAAATATATGCCGAAGGGCACCTGCGGTGTTATCTCCTTTGAATTAAAAGACGGAAGGGAAGCAGCAGTCAAATTCATGGACAGCCTAAAGCTGGCAGCTATTGTGACACATGTGGCAGATGCAAGAACAAGTGTGCTGCATCCTGCAAGTCATACGCACAGACAGTTAAATGATGAGCAGCTTGTGGCAGCAGGCGTTTCTCCGGGAATGATCCGCCTGTCTGTGGGCATTGAAAATGTGGATGATATTATCGAAGACCTGGCACAGGCTCTGGAAGCCAGCACAAAGTAAAAGAGATGAAATCTTATCAGATTACGGAATGGTGCCATGAGAGCTTTAAAATGCAGGCAGTAACCGGCGGTAACTATATTGATGCCACCATGGGAAATGGAAATGACACACTTTTTCTGTGCAGGATGGCAGGTAAGACCGGACATGTGACAGCCTTTGATATCCAGCAGCAGGCCCTGGAAGCCACTGAAAAGCTGCTGGAGGAAAACGGTGTCAGAGAGCGGGCGAGTCTGATTCTGGACAGCCACACAAATATGGGGCTTTATCAGCAGAAGGAAACCGTTGATGGTATCTTCTTTAATTTCGGATATCTGCCGGGCGGTGACCATATGCTTGCCACACAGCCGGAAAACAGTCTGAGGGCCATTTTAAGCGGTCTGGAGCTGCTGAAAAAAGGTGGTGTCATGAGTCTGTGTATCTACAGCGGAGGTGATACCGGTTTTGAGGAGAGGGATAAGATTCTGGATATGCTGAAACGTTTGGACAGCAGGAAATATGTTGTCATTTTGAGCACATACTATAACAGGGAAAATAATCCTCCGATTCCTGTGCTGATCATAAAAAAATAGAGTATCAGGCAATGAGGCATGGGACGAGATTGCCGATTCATATAATAAAAGAAAGAAATCAGCCGGGTTTTGTATGAAAGCAGGAAAAGGTCCGGGGATTTCCGGAATTATCATGTTGTTTTTACTGCCGTATCTTTTGACAGTGATCATATGCGGGAGAAAAGCATGCCCTGTATCCAGGGAATCCGATATGGAAGATTATATTCCGGCTGTGACTGCAACCCAGATATCCTGGGATGCGCCCCGCGAAGCCATAAAGGCCCAGACAGTCATTGCCAGGAATAATCTCTATCTGGAGTGGAAAAAGGGAACGGCAGCCGGTACGATTCAAAATGCGTCCCAGGCACTCAAAAGGAGAAAAATGGATGATTTGTTCCTGGAGCAGTTCCAGAAGTTCCAGGACGCAGCAGCAGATACCAGAGATCAGGTGCTTATGAAGGATGGGGATGTGGTGGAACTTCCCTATCATGAGCTGAGCCAGGGGAAGACCAGAGATGCCTCAGAGGTTCTCGGGGAAGCCTACTCCTATGCGCCTTCTGTGGATACTTCAGAAGATATCAACAGTTCTAACTACATACAGGGATGCTATTTTTCCCTGGAGGATCTAAAGAAGCAGATACAGAAGACATATCCGGGATTTTCCATTGAAAATATAGGAGAGATTGAGATAAAAAATGCAGACAGCGCGGGATATGTACTGGAAATCAATGTGGGAAACCAGGAATTCCAAGGGGAGAAGCTAAAAGAGATCCTGAACCTTCCATCCTCCTGTTTTACGGTTCAGACACTGGAGAACGAGGTGCGTTTTCTCTGTAAGGGGATTGGACACGGAGTGGGCCTGAGCCAGTATACAGCCCGGAAGATGGCAGGGAAGAAGAAAAAATATGAAGAAATCCTGAATTATTTTTTCCCTGAATTAAAATTAAAAGAGATAGGGAATTGAAGAGATGCCGCGTGGAATTTTAAAATTATGTATAAGTTCACATATTCTGGCAATCCTATAGATGAAAACAAAAGGGGCGGATGCTCCACTATAGGTTGAGGTGAAGAATATGAGTAAAAGAAACAAAATCCGCGTGGCTCTCAGCAGTTTTTTAGTGCTGGCCATAGTAGTAACATGTGCGGCTGTATATCAGTCCGGGAGTAAGAGCACACCGAATGAAAAGGAACTTGTCAAGAATGAGGAGAATCCTTCTGACGAGGCAATGACAACAGAGGAGAAACCTGAGGAGGAATCCCAGGATGCCAACACCACTCAGGTTGAGGGTACCAGAGAAGTGCCGGAAGAGGCAGATACACAGGCAGAAGCAGTGCAGGAGCCTGCAGAAGAGCAGAATGAATCCCCAGACGCTTCCGCAGCAGAGAATACGCAGCCGGAAGCCGATACACAGGATGCATCTGCAGAGGTGGACAACCAGGCAGCAGCAATGGCTCCGGATGTGAACTTTACAGAGAGCTCTCTTATGGAGTGGCCGGTAAGCGGACAGGTAGTCATTGACTATGATATGGAACACACCGTTTATTTCCCCACTCTGAACGAATATAAATACAGCCCTGCAATCGCAATCTCCTCAGAGGTCGATACACCGGTTGCATCCGTTGCGAACGGACAGGTAGTCTCTGTTGAGGAGAGCGTTGAGACAGGAACAACCGTAACGGTTGACCTGGGCAATGGATACCAGGCAGTTTACGGCCAGTTAAAAGATGTAGCTTTCCAGCCGGAGCAGTATGTAGAGGCCGGAGCAACACTTGGCTATGTCAATGAGCCTACAAAATATTATACAAAAGAGGGTGCGAACCTTTATTTTGAACTGAAGAAAGACGGAAGTCCGCTGGATCCTATCCAGTACCTGCCGTAAAAAGTAAAAACCATTTCAAAGCATATTATCTGTTTTGAAATGGTTTTTTTAGTTCCGGGTTTTTTGAAGAGAGATTGCGCTGTGAGGAAAAAAATTGGTATGCGGATTGAAAAATATTTCATTTACATAGAAATAAAAATAAAAAAAGGCATATGGTAATGCTTTGTGAAACCTCAAAAATGATATATTTTAAAGTAAGAGAAGAAGATTTGTATACAATGTAAATTTTTTATCAGTTTGTTTGAATTTTTAGTGAATTTTTATTTTGCTGTTGACATTGGAAAAGAATGGTGGGAAAATACAAAGTATAAGGAAATTTATGCTTTTTTGCAGCAGGAATAAGACGGAATGGAAGGAGTTCTATGCATTTAAAAAGATTGAGCAGAGTCGTGGCAGTGACAGTGGTGCTGACAATGGTAACACCATCCGCTGTTTTGGCCAGCGATATGACAAAGGTTGGAACGAATACAATTGAAACGCCTGAGGATGTGGATTCTGCAAGTATAAAAGATCAGGAAAAAACTGAAAAACCGAAAGATCCGGCGAATCCCGAGAACCCAGACAATCCAGATCCGAATGATCCTGAGAACCCAGAGAACCCGGATAATCCAGATAATCCGGACAATCCGGACCCAGAAAACCCGGATACCCCGGACAATCCCGATCCAGAAAACCCGGATACTCCGGACAATCCAGACCCAGAAAACCCGGATACCCCGGACAATCCCGATCCAGAAAACCCGGATACCCCGGACAATCCCGATCCAGAAAACCCGGATACTCCGGACAAACCGGACCCAGACAAACCGGATACCCCGGACAATCCAGACCCGGATACGCCGGATACCCCGGACGATCCCAATACCCCGGATACTCCTGTTACACCGGATACCCCCACGGAGCCTGAGCAGCCGCCAGCAGAAGCACCGGTGGAGCCTGAGGCACCTGCAGAAGAACCGGCACAGGATGCGGAGGCAAGCGATAATCTAATAGACAGCCAGCAGAATTTTGTTATGCCGGACATCAAGGAGAATTTCCGTTTCCGTACAATCCGAAAAGTTTATGCATTTGCTCTGGAGAATCTGAATGTCTATGAGGAGAAATCCGAACAGGCAAGAGTGATCGGAACACTGGATAAAGATGGTGTCTGCTACCTTCTCAGCAATGATGGATTAAAACTCCATCTTGGAAGTGAAGAGGAAGAGCAGAATATTGACACAGACGATGGAACATGGGTATACATAGAATCAGGAACAGTCAGAGGTTTTGTGCTGAAATCAAAGCTTTTAACAGGTGAGGAAGCACAGAATATAGCAGATGCAAAAGCAAAAGAAAAGCAGGAAGCTGAAGAGAAGAATAAGACAGCTGAGAAAAAGGTAACTGTTGAAGAATTTAAAGTAGCAAAAGAATTAATTTCGCCGCTGGAAAATAAAGCATTTCTTTATACAAAGACAACTGTCAGGACAACAGTTGTTTCAAAAGATTATGCAGTATGCAAATCTTTACTTGGAACCATTCATGAATCACAGAACGATAAGAGCCGCGTCATCGGCAACTTGAATCTGGATAATATATGTTACATTCTTGCCGACAAAGACAAGGATTGGGTATATGTAGAGTCCGGAGATGTAAGAGGATTTATCAAGAAAACTTCTCTTTATCTTGACGAAGAGGCGAACAAATTTATAGAAGAGCACGGGGAAGAGAATCTGGAGACAGCTTCAGAGCTGGTAAAACCGGAAGAAAACAGTGCATGCTACTACACGATCACGTCTACAAAGGGCGGAGTTCCCGGTGGTGCACTGAGACAGTCTATTCTGGAATTCGCATCCCAGTTCGTAGGCAATCCTTATGTGTGGGGCGGTACCAGCCTCACAGACGGTGCGGACTGCTCCGGTTTTGTTCAGAGTATTTACGCACAGTATGGTTATGACCTTCCGAGAGTTGCGGAGGACCAGGCTTATTACGGTACACAGATACCGGTTGACGAAGCACAGCCCGGCGATTTGATCTTCTATTCCAACGGAAGCGAGATTTACCATGTAGTTATGTATGCAGGTGACGGAATGACTGTGGAAGCAGCCAACAGCCGTGTGGGAATCATAGTAGGTAATGTAAATACTGCGAATGCAGTTTGGGCAACCAGAGTTCTGGATGATACATACGGATTCTACGGAAGCGATATTGATGAGATCAATGCAACTTCAGACCAGTACGGTGAATGCCTGGGTACCTATAAGATTACACATTACTGCGGCGGTGCATGCTGTAATGATCAGTGGGCAGGCGTCACATCCACAGGGGCACCTCTCGTGGAGGGTGATACCATAGCAGTTGACCCGACAATTATTCCTTACGGAACAAGAGTTATTATTAACGGACATATATTTACCGCATCTGACTGCGGCGGTGCGATTAAAGGAAATCATATTGATGTCTTTGTCAATGACCATAATCGCGGAAATAACCTTGGTGTGTATTTCACTAATGTATATCTTTTGAAATAACAGCATATCAGAGATTCTTTTGTCACTGTTCACACAGTGAACAGTAACATTCTTTTTACAGGGACTGCCGGTTTGGCAGTCCCTGTATTCACATTTACGAGGCTTTAGAGTATAATAAACTATGCGGAAAAGAAAATCCGCAGCCGATTATATTTCTACAGGGTTAATAAAAGAACAGTGTATCACTGTTCCTCTGCGGAATTATCCGAATTTCCGCAAATGGGAAAAATACTTTTTTTCATCGGCAGCTTTGAAATAGAGGTGCCGTATTTGCCATTGGCAGGTGCGGTGCCATTACATAGAAGGCAGGTCAGGAAATTATCATGAATTATACTTACATCCTGAAATGCGGCGACGGCACTCTGTATACCGGGTGGACCAATGACCTGGAGAGACGTATCAAATGCCACAACGCCGGAAAAGGGGCAAAATACACAAAGTCCAGACTTCCCGTTGAGCTGGCCTACTACGAGTCATTTGTGACGAAGGAGGAGGCCATGCGCAGAGAGTGGGAGATAAAACGGCTTTCGAGGAAGGACAAGCTCAAATTATTGGGATAGATAATAATAAACAGATACCAGGAGGATCGGGGATGGAAGAAAAACAGGACATTGTATATGTCAGAGGGGCAATTATCTTTAATCAGATGGTAGGAGTTCTGGAGGTGGCAGGAGGTTTTGCCGGGGGATTTGTCTTTGGTGCAACTGCACTGTACAGTACCGGGGACGGACAGACGGAGCTGGATATTGTTATAATACTGTATATATTGGCTGCAATAGCAGCAGCAGCGTTTATAAACGGCATTCTGCGCTTTAAGCTGATCCATGAACTGAGGGAGTATATCCCTATTCTCTCCTCTGATCCGGAGGGTTCAGTAAAGAACCTGTCTTTCAGAACAGGAGTACCTGCGCCTGCGGTTGCGAAAAGATTGAGGAAGATGCTGAGAAAAGGCTACATAAAGGGCGCTTACTATGATGCCTCCTCCGGGAAATTTATTTTCCAGAACCGGAAGAACGTATACGGACAGGATATGAGCAGTATGGGAAATACTTCCATGATCACTGTGGAGTGCAGGAACTGCGGGGCTTTGAATAGAGTGAACAGGGGAAGTGTGAAAAAGTGTGATTTCTGCGGGGAAAAGGTGCAGGGATGACAAAAGAAGGAAGGCAGCGGAGAACCGCTGCCTTCTGTGCACTGTTTCTATAATACTTTTCTCAGATTGTAGTCATCATCCACCAGCAGAATATCCGCCTCTTTTCCGGGCGTAAGGGAACCAACCCTGTCATATACCCCAATGCTCTTAGCCGGGTTTCTTGTGGCAGCGAAGATGGCGTCTGCCTCGGGAATGCCGAATTCCATGGCAATCTTCATGCAGTCGAACAGGTTGGTGGCGGAGCCTGCAATGGTTCCGTTGGCCAGTGTTGCTTTCCTGTTGTTCATGGTGACTTCCTGTCCGCCAAGTTCGTATGTGCCGTTATCCATACCGGTTGCCATCATGGAATCACTGATAAGAATAACTCTTTCGCTGCCAAACATGCGGAAAGTATTTCTCACAACACTCGGATGGATATGAATACCATCGCAGATCAGCTCTACCATGCAGTTCTCAGCGTCTGCGGCAGCTCCTACAACACCCGGGTCGCGGTGGGCGAAGGGCGGCATGGCGTTGAACAGATGTGTTACATGGTTCGCGCCTTTTTTCATTGCAGCCAGTGCGGTATCATAGCCGGCCATGGTGTGGCCGATGGATATTTTAACTTCATCTTTCAGTTCTTCTATAAATTCATCGGCGCCTTCCATATTCGGTGCAAGTGTCACAAGTTTTATGAGACGGCCGCTTTTTTCGTTGCATTCACGGAAAAATCCGATATCGGGTTTGCGGATATGCCGTTCCACATGTGCTCCTTTTTTATCCGGGTCAATGAACGGTCCCTCCATGTTGATTCCCACAATCCTTGCCTGGTCCTTGTCATCTCCGGCTTTTACAGCGGTAGCGAAGATATCCAGGAGCTGCTCCTTGGGCAGTGTCATGGAGGTGGGGCAGTAGGAAGTCACACCGTGGGATCTCTCATAGCGCAGGATCGTTTTAAGTCCCTCCACGTCCGCATCTGAGAAATCGTGTCCGAATGCTCCGTGACTGTGAACATCTACAGCTCCGGGAAGCACTTTCATGCCCTGGGCGTCAATCTCTGTAGTATCTGTCACTTCTTCTATAGAAGAGACGATTTTTCCGTTCTCTACATACAGATCTTTTTTTTCAAAGGTACCGTTTTCCTGAAATACGAATCCATTTTTAATAATCATCTGGTTTCACTCCTTTTCTGTTTTTACTCTATCACATGATACCTTCCCTGTCCTTGTATTTTTTTGCATTTCTTTGGGAAAATATGTGATGTTAGCCAATTTCCATGCTTCTATTATAATTCCCATTACAAGTTAATTCAATGTATGGAGGATAAACTGAAAGAACTTTCATAAAACGTCAATATCAATAAAAATTGAGGGTTTTATACCGCTGAAATTTGTGCAAGTTGATATTTGATATGAAAGGTTTTTCTGAATCGTAAAAAATATTGAAAAAAATTTCATAAATGCTATACTGAAATCAAAGCGAAGGCAGCAATTCAGAAGCCGAGATGCGGAAAGGAGAGAGTTATGAATCAGCGTTTAGAGAAGCTTAAGGGACATTTGATCGTATCCTGCCAGGCACTCCCTCATGAACCCCTGCATTCTTCTTTTATCATGGGAAGAATGGCCAGAGCAGCAAAAGAAGGCGGGGCCATGGGAATTCGTGCAAACACAAAGGAGGATATAGCAGAAATCCAGAAGAATGTGGATCTTCCTGTTATCGGAATCGTGAAACGGGACTATGATGACAGCAAAGTTTATATCACACCTACCATGAAGGAAGTTGATGAATTGATGGAGGTAAAGCCGGAGATCATTGCCATTGACGCCACAAAAAATCTGAGGCCGGGAAATGTTACTTTGGATGAATTTTATGCGGAGATCAGAAAGAAGTATCCTGAGCAGCTTCTGATGGCAGACTGCTCCACCGTGGAGGAAGCGCTTCACGCAGACGAGCTTGGATTTGACTTCATTGGTACGACACTGGTTGGCTACACAGAGCACAGCAAAGGTGACCGGATAGAGGAGAATGATTTTGAGATCATCCGCACAATTTTGAGCAAAGTAAAACATCATGTGATTGCAGAAGGCAACATAAACACACCGGAAAAGGCAAAACGTGTGATTGAACTGGGATGTTACAGCGTGGTAGTAGGTTCTATCATTACACGTCCCCAACTAATCACAAAATCCTTTACAGATGTGATGGCAACCCTGGAAAAGTAAATTTAAGAGGAAGATGAAAGGAGTCACAGCAATGAGTAAATTAGATAAGTACAGAGGAATTATCCCGGCATTTTATGCATGTTATGATGAGGAAGGCAATGTGAGCGGAGAGCGTGTACAGGCCCTCACACAGCATTTTATTGACAAAGGCGTAAAGGGTGTCTATGTCAACGGTTCTTCAGGAGAGTGTATCTACCAGAGCGTTGAGGAGAGAAAGCTTATCATTGAAAACGTAATGGCAGTTGCAAAGGGAAAACTGACAGTTATCAACCATGTGGCATGTAATAACACAAAGGACAGTGTGGAGCTTGCAAAACACTCAGAGAGTGTTGGCGTAGATGCAATCGCGTCCATTCCTCCTATCTACTTCCGTCTGCCGGAATACTCCATTGCAGCTTACTGGAATGCGATCAGTGAAGCGGCACCAAACACAGATTTTGTTATCTACAATATTCCGCAGCTTGCAGGTACAGCTCTGACTATGAGCCTGTTTGCTGAGATGATGAAGAACCCGAGAGTTATTGCTGTAAAGAACTCTTCCATGCCTACACAGGATATCCAGATGTTCAAATCAGCAGGTCTGGCTGCAAAGGATGACTTCGTTGTATTCAACGGTCCGGATGAGCAGTTCGTAGCAGGACGTGCGATCGGCGCTGACGGCGGTATCGGCGGAACCTATGGTGTTATGCCGGAGCTGTTCCTGAAACTGAATGACCTGGTAGAAGCAGGAGAAAAGAAGAAAGCCTGCGAATTACAGTATGCTATCAATGAGATCATCTACAAAATGTGCTCAAGCCGTGCAAATATGTATGCGGTAGCAAAAGAAATCCTGCGCACAAACGACAACGTGAATATCGGTGGTGTCCGTGAGCCGCTGGAAAACCTTCAGGAAGCAGACAAAGCGATCGCGCATGAGGCTGCTGAGATGGTAAAAGCTGCGAAGGAAAGATACCTGGCATAACTATACGATATTAAAGGGAAAAGTAGAAATACAGAACGAAGAGATTAGAGGGAGGTAACAGATGCAAGGTTTTACTTATATTGATTTGGCTATTTTGATCGTTTACCTGGCAGCCGTTTTATTTGCCGGTCTTCATTTTGCTAAAAAGGAAATGAAGGGAAAAGAATACTTTAAGAGTGACGGAACTGTACCGTGGTGGGTTACATCCGTATCTATTTTCGCAACACTGCTGAGTCCTATTTCATTCCTGTCACTGGCAGGCAACTCATATGCGGGAACATGGATCATGTGGTTTGCACAGTTAGGTATGCTGCTGGCAATTCCGCTTACGATTAAATTTTTCCTGCCTATTTACAGCAAGCTGGATATTGATACGGCTTATCATTATCTGGAGCTGCGCTTTAACAGCAAAGGGCTGCGTGTCCTGGGCGCGGTCATGTTCATCATTTATCAGGTTGGCCGTATGTCCATCATCATGTATCTGCCATGTATGGTATTATCCAGCCTCATGGGAATCAACGTAAATATCCTGATCATCATCATGGGTATCATAGCAATTATTTACTCCTACACAGGCGGTCTGAAATCCGTACTCTGGACAGACTTTATCCAGGGGTCCGTACTTCTGGTTGGTGTAACCTTTGGTTTGATCTTCCTGATCGCCCATCTGGACGGCGGTATCGGAGCTATCTTCCATGAGATGTCAGCAGGACATAAGTTCCTGGCAGTTGACCAGCCGATCTTCAATGCAAACATTTTAAAAGACAGTGTGTTCCTGATGATCGTAGGTGCCGGATTCAATACCATGGGCTCCTATGTATCCAGCCAGGATATTGTACAGCGTTTTACAACAACTACAGATACAAAGAAACTGAACAAGATGATGCTGACAAACGGTGGTCTGTCTATCTTCATTGCAACTGTATTCTACCTGATCGGTACCGGTTTATATGTATTCTATCAGGTACAGGGCAACCAGCTTCCTCCGGCAGCACAGCAGGACCAGATCTTCGCATCCTGGATCGCATTTGAGCTTCCTGTTGGTATTACCGGTCTGCTTCTGGCAGCTATCTATGCAGCAGCGCAGTCCACATTGTCCACCGGACTGAACTCCGTGGCATCAAGCTGGACTCTGGATATCCAGGCACGTCTCTCCAAAAAAGAGCTGAGCTTTGAGAAACAGACCAAGATTGGACAGTATGTATCCCTTCTGGTAGGTATTTTCTCTATCGTAGTTGCCATGGTTCTGGCTAACGGCGGTGTGAAATCCGCTTACGAATGGTTTAACGGATTCATGGGTCTGGTACTCGGTATCCTGATCGGTACATTCATTCTGGGCGCATTTACAAAAGTTGCAAATACAACCGGTGCAGTGTGCGCATTTATCGCTGCATCCGCAGTTATGGTTGGTATTAAATATGTGATTCCGGTAGTAGCTCCTGAAGTAACAATTTCTATCTGGTCCTACTCCATTATCTCTATCGTAGTATCCCTGGTTGTGGGTCTGCCGGCAAGTATTATTTCCAGAAAGGTAAAAGGAGATACTTCCGTACCTGCACAGTATACGACGATTTACAAAAACTGATCGTAACGTTTGTTCTGCGGTAACGATTCAGCGGGGTTTCATATTTACTCCGCTGAACAGTTACATTCTGCGGTGATCATAAGGAGGCAGTAATATGGTATTTGGTAATATCAGGGATTTAAAGGATTATTCCTGGCTGGAAGAGGAAGTGCTGAAATGCTTCAAATATGCGCAGGAGCATGACCTGATGGCATATGAGAAGGGCAGCCACGAAATTGACGGGGATGATTTGTTTGTGAATATTGTGGAGTATGAGACAACAACGCCCCAAAATCGTTTCTGGGAGGCGCACAGACAGTATCTGGATCTGCATTTTATGCTGAGAGGTCCGGAACAGATCGATGTAAATTTTATTGACAATATGGAGCAGAAAGAATTTGTGGAGAAAGATGATTTTCTTCCGCTGGAAGGTGAACCGAACAGCCATGTGGTCCTGACAGAAGGTGATTTTCTTCTCTGCTATCCGAAAGATGCCCACAGGACAGCAGTTGCCGTTGACGGTCCGGCTGTCATTAAGAAAGCTATATTTAAGATAAAAATCAAATAATCCATGATTCTTTAAAGACTGTGGGGCAGAACTCATGGTACAATATAGGGAACTGTAAAGGCCGCGGGTATGTGACATTACAGTTCCCTTTTGTCACGTTTTTATGCTGCAGGGAATGCGGCTGAGAGAATAATGATAAGGAGCATGCATATGAAGCAATATATTTGTATAGATATTGGCGGTACTTCTATAAAGTATGGTATAATACAGGAAGATGCGGCATTTCTTGTGACTGGCGAGATGCCGACAGAGGCTATGCAGTATGGCGGACCGGGAATTATGAAAAAGGCAGTGAAGATTATTGAAGATTATCTGGTGGATTACAGTCCTGCAGGAATCTGTATCTCCACAGCCGGCATGGTGGACTGCGAAGAGGGCAGAATTACACATTCCGCCCCGCTGATTCCGGAATATACGGGAACAGAGATCAAAAAGACACTGGAAGAAAAGTTCCATCTCCCCTGTGAAGTGGAAAATGATGTGAACTGCGCCGGGCTTGCGGAAAATTTTGCAGGCGCTTCCAGGGGCAGTAAGATCAGCCTGTGCCTTACCATCGGAACAGGGATCGGCGGTGCGATTGTGATGGATGACCAGGTATTCCACGGATTTTCCGGCAGCGGATGTGAGATTGGATATATGCACCTTCCCGGAGGTGAGTTCCAGGATATGGGCGCAAGCAGCATCCTGGTGAAAAAGACGGCGGAATACAAGAATCTGAACCCTGACAGCATTGACGGCAGGTATGTGTTTGAACATGCGAAACAGGGGGATGCAGACTGTATCCGTGCCATTGATGAGATGGTGGATGTGCTGGGGATGGGTATTGCAAATATCTGTTATGTTATCAACCCTGAGGTTGTGGTTCTGGGTGGCGGAATCATGGCCCAGAAGGAATATCTGTATGACAGGATAAGAAACAGCCTGGATAAGTATTTGATACCGTCAGTGGCGTCTCATACCAGACTGGCATTTGCGGAAAATAAAAATCAGGCCGGAATGCTCGGGGCATTTTATCATTTCCGCGGAAGACATTCTTAGACAGGTCAGCCTGCCGCATGGACAGATAGAATGGAGGTGCTCGTATGGAGCAGTATGAAAAAAACATCATTCCTCATATAGAATCAATTTATAACAGCTTTACACCTCTGGAGAAGACAATCGCTGATTTTTTTATCAACAACACAGAGAAGATAGATCTGTCATCCAAGAGTGTATCAAGCCGTCTGTACGTGTCGGAGGCGTCCCTGTCCCGGTTTGCAAAGAAATGTGGCTATAAAGGATATCGGGAATTTTTGTTCTGTTATGAACAGGGTACTGTGCGGAATTATCCCGTGAGTAATGACCAGACAAAAATGGTACTGAACACTTACCAGGAGCTTTTGAACAAGAGTTATTCCCTGGTAAATGAAGAACAGATGAAGCGTATTGTCAATGTATTATCCGAAAAGAAACGGGTATATGTATATGGTAAGGGAAGTTCCGGTCTGGTGGGAACGGAAATGAAAATACGTTTTATGCGTATAGGTGTCAATGTGGAGGCAGTGACGGATACACATATTATGAAGATCAACTCTGTACTGCTGGATGAGGAATGCGCGGTCATTGGAATCAGCGTCAGCGGCAGGACAGAAGAGGTAATGACCTCTCTGAAGGCAGCTAAAGAAAGAGGCGCGACCACGATTCTCATGACGTCAAGGAAAGATAAGACGTTTTTGGGTTACTGCGATGAGATTCTGCTGTTTGCCGTGAAGGAGAACCTGGAAAAAGGAAAGGCCATTTCCCCACAGTTTCCCATTTTGGTTATGGTGGATATACTGTTCTCACATATATTGGAGTCTGATAAGTTCAGGAGGGAAGCGATACATGAGTATACGCTGAATGCGTTGGATGCCAGATGATGGGATAGGCGAATGGTTAATTCGGTAGTGTTTAACAAAATCTTTTTGGTATTGAATGAGAGAATTTGGTAATGATGCTGATGCAAAGTGTTTTGTTGCAAATAGTATTGACATTTCTTAAAAAATAGAATATGATTGAGATGAATAAAATATGTAGTCCAAGAAATGCACAAAAGAACCCCCACGGAGTGTCGGTCCGTAGGGGTTCGCTTTGGTTAGCTGTCTTTTTTATTTCGGTCCAACCATTTGCCGATAAAATATGTGATAATACCGGCCATAACCGAAATTATTAAATTTATTATGTAGTCCATTCATGCACCTCCTTCCTGCTGGAAAGGGTCGACAGCATATTCATTATAGGACATATAATGGGCAATATCAGCATAAAAAGTACACAAAAATAATATTCAGAAGTATTCTACAAAAACCGGCTTTTATTACAGCCGGAATTTTTATAAATTTATTCTTGACAAAAATAGTTAAGTATTGTATAGTTATATCAGTAACAATTATTGTTATTGAAAGGAGGGTGCGATGGCAACATTGAAGTACAGCCGTCAGCGGGAATCCATCCGTGAGTTCGTGATGAACAGCAGGGAGCATCCTACGGCCGATACTGTATATGCAGGGATCAAAGCCGAGTTTCCGAATATCAGTCTCGGAACGGTATACCGAAACCTGTCTCTGTTGGTTGACCTGGGTGAGATCGCCAAGATCACAACAGGGGACGGACCGGACAGATTCGACTGTAATACAAAACCTCATAGTCATTTTATATGCACCCAGTGTCACAACATCACAGACATAGAGGCAAGCGAATTTGACTGTATGAAGGAAAAAGTGGCCGAGGGTTTTGACGGAAAAATAACAGGTCATATGACTACTTTTTACGGAATTTGTAAAGAATGTCTGGAAGCAAAAAAAATTAAAAAAACTAGTTGACAAAAATTGTCAAGTATGTTACATTAAAACAGTAATCATTACTGTTATCAAAAAGAGAAACCATTAAATAACAAAATATTATAATCAAAAAGGAGAATGAGTATTATGAAAAAATTTGTATGTAGTGTATGTGGATATGTTTATGAAGGCGATGCAGCTCCGGAAAAATGTCCGGTATGTGGCGTAGGTGCTGATAAATTTACAGAGCAGGCAGGCGAGATGAGCTGGGCAGCAGAGCACGTTGTAGGTGTAGCTCAGGGTGTAAGCGAAGACATCATTGCTGATTTAAGAGCTAACTTTGAAGGTGAGTGCTCAGAGGTTGGTATGTACCTGGCTATGGCAAGAGTTGCTCACAGAGAAGGATATCCGGAAATCGGTTTATACTGGGAAAAAGCTGCTTACGAAGAAGCAGAGCATGCTGCTAAATTCGCAGAGTTATTAGGCGAAGTTGTAACAGACAGCACAAAGAAAAACCTGGAAATGCGTGTTGCTGCAGAGAATGGTGCAACAGCAGGTAAGTTTGACCTGGCAAAACGTGCAAAAGCTGCTAACCTGGATGCTATCCATGATACAGTACATGAGATGGCCAGAGACGAAGCTCGTCACGGAAAAGCATTTGAAGGTCTGTTAAAGAGATACTTCGGTTAATTGAAATATTATTTTGCAGAGCCGGCAGACGTCCGGTTCTGCAAAAAAAATAAACAGTCGCTTGTTTGCAGAATTTTATGGAGGGTTTTAATATGTCAAAGTACGCAGGAACAAAAACAGAGAAAAACTTATGGGACGCATTTGCCGGTGAATCACAGGCAAGAAATAAATATACATATTACGCATCTGCAGCAAAAAAAGCCGGTTATGAGCAGTTAGCTGCTTTATATCTGGAGACAGCAGACCAGGAAAAAGAACACGCAAAGATGTGGTTCAAAGAGATTCATGGTATCCATGATATTGCCCAGAACCTGGAAGATGCAGCAGCAGGTGAAAACTTTGAATGGACAGATATGTATGCACGTATGGCTCAGGAAGCCAGAGAAGAAGGATTTGAAGATCTGGCAGAGAAATTTGAGGGCGTTGCAAAAGTGGAAGCTGCGCACGAGAGACGTTACAAAAAACTTCTTGAAAGCTATAAGGCAGACAAGACATTCAAGGGAGATGCTCCTTTAGGATGGAAGTGCAGAAACTGCGGTTACGTACATGAAGCAGAGGAGGCTCCGAAAATCTGTCCGGTATGCGCTCATCCTAAGGCATACTTTGAAAGAAAAGTTGAAAATTATTAATCCTCACTTAATGAATTCATATTGCTATAGCGGGAGGCCTGTATGGGCCTCTTGTTTTTTGTATGAAGAAATATTACTCTTTATTGTTATTGGAAGCCCTCTGGTGTAAGATGGAGATATAACATTCTGCTTTGCTGTACAGAGCAGACCGAGTAAAAGGAGAAGGAATTATGAAGCATTATCCACATTTATTCAGCCTCGTGAAAATAGGGCCGCTGACATTAAAAAACAGAATATGTGTATCTCCGATGACGATCACAGGCAGAGGAGAGGAAAAGGGGTATTTTGCACAGGACAACATTGATTTTTATACCACATTGGCAAGAGGCGGTGCGGCTCTCCTTACCATTGGGGAGACAGGGGTTCATTCGCGTACGGATGCATGTCATCCGCGAATGGCCCATCTGGATGACCCGGGCCTGCTTCCGTCCCTGACACGGCTGGTTGACAGTGTGCATCAGTATGATACCTTTGTATCCATAGAGCTTGTGCACTCCGGAAGGAGAGCACATCCGGCCTATCTGCCTGAAGACGGGGAAGTATGGGGGCCATCACCCTCTGTCAACCATTACGGGGCAGAGGTAAAAGAGATGACAGAGGATATGATGAATGAAATTGCGGACGCCTACGCAGAGGCAGCTTTCATGGCAAAATTCGCAGGTGTTGATATGGTAATGGTACACGGGGGACACGGCTGGCTCCTTGACCAATTCCTTTCTCCGCTTAATAATAAGAGGACAGACAAATACGGCGGAAGCCTGGAAAACCGTGCCCGTTTTCCCATTATGGTTCTGGACAGGGTGAGGGAGCGGTGCGGAAGGAATTTTCCGATAGAATACCGTATTTCTGGTTCAGAGCTGATTGAAGGGGGACTGGAAGAGGAGGAAATGGCTGTCTTTGCTCATATGATCGAGGATAAGGTGGATTCCTTCCATGTATCAGTGGGAAGCTTTCATGATCCCGCTACTATGGTACGCATGTTCCCCGGCCCATTTTTCCCAAATGGTGTGAATATACCGTATGCGGCAGCTATAAAAAAAGCAGTCAGTGTTCCGGTCACCGGTATTGGCGGATTGTCAGATCCTGAGTATATGGAAAAACTGCTGGAGGAGGGACAGGTGGATATGGTTGCCATGGGACGCCAGATGATAGCAGATCCATTCCTTCCTAAAAAGGCAATGAAGGGGAAAAGCTGTGAAATAGCCCATTGTATCCGCTGTATGCGCTGCAACAGCGGGGCACTTATACCTTATGTACCCTATCCGAATGGAGTGGTCTACTGTTCTGTAAATCCTGTCATGGGAAGGCTTCGTGAGATTGCCAGGGAAAATTCTTTCGAAAATGAAAAGAAAAAAATATTAATAGCAGGCGGGGGACCGGCAGGAATGCAGGCGGCACTTGGCGGACTGGAAAGGGGCCACAGTGTTGTCTTATGTGAGTCCAGTGATTCCCTTGGGAAGACCCTCAGCTATTCCGAACATATTGAATTCAAGCATGATATCCGCATGTTCAGGGATTCCCTTATCAGCCGCGTACAGAACAGTCAGGCTGAGATCCGTATGAACACGGCAGTGACACCTGAACTTATCCGGGAGTTGGAGCCTGACCTGGTTATAAGTGCTGTGGGCGGTGAACCATTCATTCCGCCGATCGAGGGTATTGATCATGGAAATGTTATATTTGCCGCATCCATGCATAAGCTGGGAGCTGTTCCGGGAAATAATACGGTTATTATCGGCGGGGGACTTATGGGATGTGAGGAGGCTATCGCCCTTGCGCAGGATGGAAAGAATGTGACTATTGTGGAGATGACGGATGTTATCGCAGGGGAAGCTGATGGCGGGCTGAAACAGATGATTGATGAAAAAATAGCACTTTACAGGATACCTGTCCTGACGGGACACTCCTGTGTGAGGATCACAGACGAAGGGGCAGCAGTAAAAAATAAAGACGGGGAGGAAACCATGCTCAAAGCAGATACTGTCCTCATTGCAGCAGGTGTGCGTCCAAAGGATATGGAGACAAACAGGCTGCGGGAAACCTGCTATGACCTGGGAATAGAGTTTATAGCAGTGGGAGACTGCAGAAAGACAGGAAGGATTCGGGAGGCTACATCCAGCGGTTATTTTGCAGGAAGAAACGCATAGAGAGAAAAATTCATATCAGTAATGCATGTGAAAGGAGCAGAATATTATGTCTATGGATAAACTGCGCACATACTATTTTGGGCTGTATGGGGAGAACGGGATCACCCAGTTTTTCTTTGACCAGCTCATGGAAATTATGGAGAAGGCCAGGGCAGGCAGAAGCACTGCGCTGAAAAAGCAGGATAAAAAGGGGAATGACTGGTATCTTTCAGAGAAAATGGTGGGAATGATGCTGTATCTGGACAAGTTCTCAGACAATCTGTCCAGCTTTGAAAAGAGGATCGATTATCTGGCAGACCTGGGTGTGACTTATGTGCATTTTATGCCGCTCCTGCAGTCCAGAGAGGGCCAGAATGACGGTGGATACGCAGTGTCCGATTATCTGAACGTGGATAAGAAATTCGGCACCACAGAGCAGTTTGAGCACGTGGTTGACAGACTGAAGAAAAAGGGGATCCGCACCTGTATTGATTTTGTGCTGAACCACACGGCTAAGGAACATGAGTGGGCCTTGAAATCCAGGAAAAACGAGCCGGGATACGAAGATATGTATTATATGTTCGACAATTACGGCATTCCTTCCGAGTATGAGAAGACATTGACGGAAATCTTCCCTTCCGTCGCGCCTAAGAATTTTACCTACTATGAGGATATTGGAAAGTTTGTCATGACACGTTTCTATGAATTCCAGTGGGATCTGAACTATAAGAACCCCAACGTGTTCAACCGTATCGCTGAGGTGCTTTTGACACTTGCCAACAAAGGGATTGACATATTCAGGCTGGATGCCATCCCTTATATGTGGAAGGAGCTGGGAACCTCATCCATGAACCTGCCCCAGGTGCACACACTTCTGAAAATGTATGAGATGATTATAGAGGAGGTATGCCCCTCTGTTGTCTTTTTGGGGGAAGCTATCGTAGAGCCTCATGAGATTGTAAAATACTTCGGCACACCTGAGGAGAAGGAATGCCATATCATGTACAATGCGTCTCTTATGGTGCTTCTGTGGAACTCGCTTGCAACCAGGGATGTGCGGCTGATGCAGCGTTCCATGTCTATTGATTACGGCACGCCAAAGGATGGGGTGTGGATCAATTATGCAAGATGCCATGATGACATCGGATGGGGATTTGAGAAGGATATCATCAGGGATCTGGGGATGGACCCCGAGGCTCATAAGCAGTTTATCATTCAATTCATGGAAGGAAAATTCCCCGGCAGCTTTGCAAAGGGGGAGCTCTATGAGTTCAATCCTGAGACGCTGGACGCGAGAAACAGCGGCACAATGGCATCTCTGTGCGGTCTTGAGGAGGCTATTTTGAAGAAAGACCGCTATAAGCTGGAGCTGGCGGTCAAGAGAATCCTGCTTTTAAACAGTGTGATCATCTCTTATACCGGAATCCCTCTTCTGTACAGCGGTGATGAGATCGGAACCCTGAACTGGTGGGATTACAAGAAGGATGAGACCATTGCCCATGATTCCCGCTGGCTGCACCGGGCACCTATGGACTGGGAGAAAGCAGGGAACAGACATGATATGGGCACTGTGGAGGGAATCCTTTTCAGCAGTATCAGGGAAATGATTCGGGTGCGGAAGGAAAATCCCATATTCGCCTCCAATATATCCTCCATACCCATTGATACAGGGAATAAAGCAGTGTTTGCTTTCCACAGGGAGGATAAAATGCTGGTCCTTGCCAATTTCAGCGAGGAGAGACAGGTGGTAAACTGCAATGCTGTAAACTGGTTCGGGCTTCCCTGGGAACTGCACGATCTGATTCAGGGAAAAACAGTCCCTCTGTGGGATAATATTGTACTTGGGCCGTATGAATATTTATGGCTTGCATAAATTCAGTGCTGGAGTCCGGTTTAATACCGGGCTCCTTTTGTACTTTTAGAAAAAATTTATAAAAAAGGGTTGCAATATGCGTAGATGAGTAGTAGTATAATAAATATCAAAACGTAGTAATTAAAACTACATATAATATTTAAGAATACCAAATGCAGGTGAAGTACATACTATATGTATAATTAAAGTGAGGAGTGATGTTATGAAACTGAAGATCAAAGAACCGGGCAGCGCAATTACACATTTTATCGGATGGCTGATGGCAGTGCTGGCAGCGGCTCCGCTGCTGATCAGGTCAGCCAGGGAACCGGACAGCATCCATATAATCGCAATGAGTGTTTTTATGCTGAGCATGATCCTGTTATATGCGGCGAGTACTATTTACCACACCGTTGATTCCACGGAAAAGGTAAACCGGCGTCTGCGCAAGATGGATCACATGATGATTTTTATTCTCATAGCAGGAAGTTATACGCCGATCTGTCTGATCGTGCTTCACGGCAGGACGGGGACGATCCTTTGTACAGCAGTGTGGCTGGTAGCGATTGTGGGAATTCTGATCAAAGCCTGCTGGATCACCTGTCCCAAGTGGTTTTCTTCTGTTATCTATATTGCAATGGGCTGGCTCTGTGTGTTCGCCTTTGTACCCATTGTCCGGGCGCTGTCACCGGCGGGTTTCGGATGGCTTCTGGCAGGCGGCATTATATATACAGTGGGAGGTATCATTTATGCGCTGAAGCTTCCGATCTTCAATGCAAACCATAAGAATTTCGGTTCCCACGAGATATTTCATCTGTTTGTTATGGGCGGAAGTTTATGTCACTTTATTGTCATGTATTTCTTTGTTCTTCCCATGTCGGTATAAAAAAACAGGGTGTGTGAAATTTCGGATTTCACACACCCTGTTTTTTATTCCCTGCCGCAGCAGTATTTTATAAGGATTTCCTGCAGTTTTTTCACATCTACAGGTTTTGAGAGATGGTCATTCATACCGCAGGAAAGTGCCCGTTCCATGTCCTCCCGGAATGCGTTCGCTGTGATGGCGATAATGGGAACTGAGGCGGCATCTTCCCTGGGAAGGCTCCGGATGGCTTTTGTGGCCTCATACCCGTCCATTTTGGGCATCTGGATATCCATGAGAATGGCATCAAAGGTACCTGACGGGGAGGAGGAGAACATATCCACTGCCTCGGCACCGTCACGGGCAGGGCTGGATTCTATCCCCATGATCTCGAGGAACTGTTCCGTGATTTCCAGATTCAGTTCATTGTCCTCTGTGACAAGGACTCGTTTTCCCTGCAGAAGAGCAGCTGAATCTTTGGGCTCCTCTTGACTTTCTGATTCGGCAGAAGATTCCTCCTTTATATCAGGCTCCTCAGGGAAGGGAAGAATGATGCGGAAAACAGAACCTTTCCCCTTTTGACTGTCTACATCTATGGTTCCGTGCATTAAATCTACCAGACCTTTGATCACGGACAGGCCAAGACCCGTTCCGCTTATCTGCATTTTGTCCGCCTCCACTGAGCGGGAGAAGGGCTGGAACATGGTTTTCATGAATTCCTTGGTCATACCAATGCCGTTATCCCTGCATTCAAACAGGTAGAGGATCTCACCTTTTCCATTGGGGGCCTTTTCTTCTGCAGTGAGGGTGATCCGGCCGCCTTCAGGTGTAAATTTAATGGCATTTACGATCACATTGGATAATATCTGTTTCAGCTTGACGCAGTCGCCGATAAGTGTTCTGTCCGGGATAGAGGCTCCGTTAATGTCCATACGGATATTTCTGGATTCTGCCTGTATGCTGAGCATGGCATGCAGTTCTTCCAAAATGGTGGACATATGGAAGCTTTCCGGGGAAAGTGTCTCTCTGCCGCTTTCTATCCGTGACATGTCAAGAACGGAGTTGATCAGGGAAAGAAGCTGGCTGCAGGATATTCTGGCTTTTTCCAGGTATTCTTTATTCTTTTGTGCAGATTCCTCGTTCTGCATCAGGGTGAGCATTCCTGATATGCCGTTTAAGGGTGTACGCATCTCATGTGATACATTTGACAGAAATCTGGTCTTAGCCTCAGTCGCAACATTGGCGCGTTCCAGGGCACGGCTGAGCTCCTTCTCACTGCGTTCTCTTTCAGCCAGTGTCTCCTGCATGCTTTTCTGCCGTACGCGGGATATTAAAACAACCGCGATACAGGACAGGATAAATACGATCACAGCCAGAAGGGCTGCAGATATGGAGATCACATGCTTTTTAAAGAAAGCGGTTAAGGTGACAGACGCATTTGTCTGTTCTGTGATCATGCGCTGGTAAACCGTATCATCAATTTCCGAAGCATTCATATTCAGCACTGCTTTTTCCAGTATGGTGAGCAGGTTTGTATCAGCGGATGCCGGGGCGGCCAGAGTCATGGTGGTGAGTTTCAGGTCAGTGGGGGTTATGGAGAGGTTCGGGTAGCTGCTCTCCATAAGAAGATACTGGGCAGCAAAATTATCCAGTATGGTTTCAGTGGCACGTCCTTCTGACACATACTCCAGACATTCTACGGCGCTGCTGCAGTACAATACCTTTTCATAATCATCCAGCAGGGCATCCATTTCAGGAAGATTCTGTTCATACTGGGGAAGGACAAGTACAGGCTTGTTGGAAGATGGATTGGCAGTGACACGCATCTGTTCCGGTGTATTATAGGGAAAGAGCTGCAGTTCACTGTAGGTGTCTTCACTGCCGGGATGGGTGATCATAAGGGGAAGAAAATCTGCCTTTTTTTCTTTTACCATTTCAATGGCCTGATCCAGGGTGTCCGTAACGATATAATTGACGGAAATGCCGATCTCACTGCAGAAATATTGGGCAATATCAGCGTCCAGACAGCTATAGTTCCCATTGACACCCAGCTTGTCTGAGGCCCCGTATGATGTTTTCGGAAGAACAGCCGTCAGGGTTCCCTTTTCTCTCAGATATGTCTTCTCTTCAGCGGTAAAGGCATTTGCCAGGCTGTCATTGCCTTTCATATATTTGTTTTCCAGTTGGTCCATATAGTCCTGGGACATGGCATGCATGGTGTACAGGGCAGCATTGAGCTCACGCAGTATTTCCGGTTTGTCCTTGGATACGACCGTGTAATAGGGAGAGTCGGCAAAACGTGTGACGATCCGCATATCGGATCCACGGGCTGCACTGCCTATCAGGATCATATCCGTCTCTCCGTTTTTCAGGGCGTTAAAGTAATCGAGGTGGGATTCATATACCTTTATATCCAGATGAATCTGATTGCTGTCGCAGAAGTCCTCCAGAACCTTTTCTTTCCCGTTTTTTTCCTGTGTACTGCTGATCGCCACGGTTTTATTGTCAAGGGAGGTCAAATCCCCTGAGGTAATGTCTATATTGTCATTCTGTACCACCAGACAGGTGTAGTCAAAGCCGCTGGATAATGAGGGGTAATCCGCGTACTCATCCATACCCTCTGAATAGCCGGTAGAACCCATAATATCAATATCCCCGTTAAGAAAACTGTCAAACAGCGTTTCCATATCATCCACTACATATTGGATGTCCCATCCGGCGCATTTTCCCAGATTTTCAAAATATTCGTACATCATGCCGCCAAGACTTCCGTCTTCATTGACAACATAGAGACGATTGTCTGCCAGATTGGGAAAGGCTACCGTGACTTTTCGCGGTTCTCTGGCATAAACGGGTACGGATATGGATAAAAGCATGATAATGCTCAGCATCAAGGCAAAAAGTCTTTTCATCGTATGCCTCCCATTTTATTTGTTGGTGAGATATATAATTATAAGTATAGAGGATATAAGGGAAAAAATCAATTTTTATAATGCTTTGGAAGAATGTTTTCAATGAAAAGGGAACGAATAGACAGACCGGTGATAAATAGATGTGTAATGTTTATGGAAACTGTATATTTCGGAAAAAATATTTGGTTATTATGCTAAAATAAAAATAAGGTTATTATGTAATTTAATGGTGTTGCATAAAACCATTGAAAATAAAAAAAGTTGTTGCTAGAATGATGACAAGAAAAGAACAGAAATAAATCTTACAGAGAAAGGAAGAACAGAATGAATAAATGGGTTTACCAGATTGAGGACATAGGGCTTGACAATGAGCAGTGTCTTTTAAATGAGACGGTCTTTCACAATGCCAACGGCTATATTGGGGTCCGCTCTGACTTTGAGGAGGGATATGCTCAGGGGTATGATACGATCCGGGGGTCTTATATCAACGGATTCTATGATATTGCCAAAATGTCTCAGGCCGAAAAGCTCTGCGGGCTGGCTGAGGAAAAGCAGACAATGCTGAATGTGGCAGATACCCAGACTATCTTTCTGAAGATTGAGGGGGAGACCTTTTGTATGTTTGAGGGGACTGTGGAAAAAAGCAGCAGAAGCCTGGATATGCAGAATGGATTCACGCAGAGACAGGTAGTGTGGCGCTCTCCGGGGGGGCACAGAGTGGAGATCACCATCAGGAGAATGACATCCTTTCTGCTTCTTCCGCTTTTCACCATATCCTATGAGGTAAAGGCATTGAATTTCAGCGGGACACTGGAATTTATTTCTGTACATAACGGGGATGTGAAGAATTACTGTAACCCCAATGATCCGAGGGTTGCCGGTGAAAGCTTTCAGCATCTGCGCCCGGTCAGTGCAGAGGTGAAGGACGGGGTGTCTTATCTTGTCACAGAGACTGTTACTTCCGGGCTTACCGTGTGTACGGCGGTAAAGGATGTACTTTCATGCGGAACCGGTGCAGTCTGCCGGGAGAATTCCGTGCAGGAAGGACACTCTGTCACCAGAAAAATGGAAACAGATATCAGGGAGGGTGAGACAGTCCGGCTGGTGAAATATACAGTGTTTACGGATTCCCTCAGATACAAAGACTGCAGGAAGGAAGCGGAAAATGCTATGAACAGGGCGCTGTCTGTCAGCCTTGAAAAATGGTACAGGCAGCAGAGAGAATACCTGGATGAGTTCTGGGCACAGTCAGCGCTGGATATAGAGGGGGACGATGACCTGGCGGTTGCTGTCAGATATAACCTCTATCAGCTTCTCCAGTCAGCGGGCAGGGATGAGCACAGTAATATAGCCGCAAAGGGACTTTCCGGTGAGGGCTATGAGGGGCATTATTTCTGGGATACAGAAATGTATATGCAGCCATTTTTTACCCTGACAAATCCCCGGATATCCGCCAGCCTGATCGCGTACAGGTACAGTATCCTGGATGCAGCCAGGGAAAATGCCCGAATCATGGGGCACAGAAAAGGAGCTCTCTATCCGTGGAGAACAATTTCCGGTTCTGAGTGCTCCGGATTTTTCCCGGCAGGTTCTGCGCAGTATCATATTAACGGGGATATTGCCTATGCGGTGGTGGCTTATTATTTGGCCACCGGGGATTTGGACCTGATGGCGGAAAAGGGCGCTGAGATCATTTTTGAGACGGCAAGGCTGTGGATGGATGCGGGGAATTTCCACAGGGGAAAATTCCACATCAATGATGTGACAGGTCCGGATGAATACACGTGTCTGGTAAATAACAATTACTACACCAATGCAGGCGCCCAGTATAATCTTCATTGGGCCGTGCGTTTTTATGAACTGCTGGGGGAGGCCGGAAAGCTTGCTCCGGTGGCTGAAAAAATAGGGTTAAAGCCTGAGGAAATCCGGGAGTTTAAGAAAGCGGAGGAACAGATGTATCTGCCGTATGACGAAGAGACAGGCATCAATCCCCAGGATGACTCTTTCCTTCAAAAAGAGGTGTGGGATATCAAGGGTACACCTGCGGACAAGTTCCCTCTGCTTCTGCATTATCACCCGCTCTGCCTGTACCGTTATCAGGTGTGTAAACAGGCAGATACCGTGCTGGCGCATTTTATCTATGAGGATGCGCAGGACCTGGAGACCATCAGAAAATCCTTTGCGTACTATGAGAATGTGACGACCCATGACTCTTCCCTCTCCACATGTATTTTCAGTATTGTGGCATCCAGGCTGGGACTGAAGGATAAGGCCTATGACTATTTCGGTGACAGCGCGAAGCTGGATCTGTTCAACCTGCACCACAACACAAAGGACGGTATCCATACAGCAAATATGGGTGGAAATTATATGGCTGTGGTGTACGGATTCGGCGGCCTTCGGCTGAAAGAGACAGGCATCTGCTTTGCGCCTGTACTTCCTGACAAATGGGAATCTTATACCTTTAAGATCAGCTACAGAGGCAGTCATATCCAGGTCTGCGTGGGCAGGGATAAGTCTGTGTTTACGCTGGAAAAGGGAGAACCCAGGGAGATAACCGTATTCGGTACAAAGTACCTTCTGAAAGATACCATTGAGATTGAGAGATAAGGAGAGAGGCCATGAAATACAAGGGAATTATTTTTGACCTGGACGGTGTGATTTGCCACACAGACAAATACCATTACCAGGCATGGAAGAAGCTGGCGGATAAGCTGGGAATCTATTTTGATGAGGAGATCAACAACAGACTTAGGGGTGTGAGCCGGATGGAGAGCTTTGAGATCATTCTGGAAAAATACGATGGTGAGATGACAGAGGAGGAGAAAGTCCGCTATGCCTCAGAAAAAAATGACCTGTACCGTGAACTTCTGAAAAATATGACAACTGCTGACCTGGACCCGCAGGTGAAGGAGACACTGGATGCGCTGAGAAGCAGGGGGCTTCTTTTGGCAATCGGTTCATCCAGCAGGAATGCGGGATTTATCCTGGAACGTCTGGGACTTTCCGGATATTTTGATGCGGTTTCCGACGGCAACAATATTTCCCGCTCCAAACCGGACCCGGAGGTGTTCCTGAAAGCAGCAGAGTATCTGAACCTGCAGCCTCAGGACTGTCTTGTGGTGGAGGATGCGGAATCAGGACTGGAAGCGGCGTTTGGAGGACACATGGACTGTGCAGCCATCGGTGACGCGGTCAAATGCGGAAGGGCGACGTATAATCTGAACACATTCTCCGATTTACTGGAAGCTGCTTCGTGACATTATGCAAAAAGAATGATAGAATAATGGTAATCATTCATGCACGGTCAGCCCGGCAAACGCGCAGGCCGGAATGAACAGTTACAAAAAGCGGACATACAGGAGGATTACACATATGTCATTGGAACAGCAGATGAAAAGCGGTCTTTTATACCGGGAATACGGGCACAAGGATGAAAAAGATATTGCCTATGAGAAAGTGATCGAGAGGCAGAGAAAACACGGCAAAGAGCTGACATTTGCCTACAATCAGACAAATCCGTCTGACTACGGACGGAAACGGGAGCTTTTGCAGCAGATACTTGGTTCTATGGGGGATGAGGTGTGGATCGAGTCACCAGTGAATTTTTCCTATGGCTGCAACACCCACGTAGGCAATTATTTTTATGCCAATTACGGACTCGTGGTTGTGGATGATGTGGATGTTTTTATCGGGGATTATGTTATGTGCGGACCGAATGTATCCATCTGTGTGACCGGACATCCGGTTTACGGGGAATACAGAAGAGATGGCACCCAGTTCTCTCTTCCTGTGCATATCGGAAATGACGTGTGGATTGGGGCAAATGTGGTTATCATGCCGGGTGTTACGATCGGCAATAACGTGGTCATCGGCGCTGGCAGCGTGGTCACCAAGGATATCCCGGACAATGTGGTTGCCTTCGGAACACCATGCCGCGTTGCAAGGCAGATCACAGATGAGGATAAGGAATATTTCCGCAAAGGCGTACCTGTAAACAAAGACTGGAGAGAATAGTCTGACAGGAGGGTATATGTTTCATAAAAAGAAGCAGGAAGATGAATTTGAGATGGTGAATCTCAGAACAGTCTATGGTGTGTATGAGAGAGAAGCGCTGACCGGACTGCTGGATGAAAATAACATTCCTTATATAGCGCAGGGAAACAGCATAGGCGGATATCTCACTATTGTTGCCGGCACTTCAGGTACTTTTGGGACAGATATCCTGGTTGGAAAAAACGTCTATGAGAAGGCAAAAGAACTGATGGATTCCATCAATTGGGATGCATTGGACAATGAAACGGAGATTCCGGAGGAAGAATGGAATACCGGAGAGCCGCCGGAAGTTTAAAAAAAACAGGACCGTCCGCAGCAGTTTCAGGGCTGATGCGGACGGTCTTTTATTGACTATTTGAACATTTCTTTGCTTACTTTTTCAATTGCTTCACTGGCTGTCTCATAAACACCCGGGAAGGTACTGATTCCAAGACCCTGGGTAATACACGGAATGTAATATTTTGTTCCGTATTCTTCACATGCGCGGCGGACTTCTTTTTCCACCAGCTCAGGTGTCCAGTCAGGACGGTCTACGGACGCACTGTCAATGCCGCCCATGAAGGTAATCTTCTCGCCGTATTTTGCGATCAGGTCAGCGATATTGTTGGAGGTCATACATCCCTGCCAGATATCAATTCCCATCTCGATCATAAACGGAACCAAAGTTGCTGCGTAGGAATCCGCATGGTGGATCACAACTTCTACACCGTGGTCTCTGTAATAGCCGTAAATCTTCTTATAGGACGGAAGGAAGAATTCTTCAAACATATCCGGGGAGATGAAGGTGGAAGTCTGGCTTCCCCAGTCATCATGGTGGAAGATGGCATCCGGTTTGATATATTTGCAGATTTTCTCAGCGTACTGCAATTCCCATTCGGTGAGATACTCGATCAGTTCATGTGTGCATTCAGGCTCCTCATAGAAGTTGATCAGCGCGTTCTGGATTTCCTGCAGATGATGGCACTGTTCAAAAAGTCCCGGAGCGATAAACTGTGTAACAAAATATTCATTGCGGTCTACTTTTTCCGCTTCAGCGATGAATGGCTCCCACTCAGCATCGGAATAATCCAGACGCGGTGCTTTTACATAATCTCTCCAGTGTGTAATATCTTTGCAGACAATATGTTCTTCGTCGTGAATCGGGAATCCGCCGGGAGTTCCTTCCGGCCATACCATAGTAACGCCCCATGCGTTTTTAATAGGCGGCTTGCCGTATTCCGGGTTTGGACTTGCAGCGGTATAAGGATTGCCGAAAATCATTCCCAGTGCCTCGTACTGGTTTACATAACGGTCCGGATGACCGCCTCGGATCGTTTCTAATAAATTCTGTCTTCTGGTTAACATAAAGTGAATACCTCCTTTTCTAAAACCCCAACGATGTGTCATGGAAAGGCCTGTCCCCCATGACTGATACAAAATCGTAACTGTTCAGCAGGTCTGCACATTTCCTGTGCTGACATGGAACAACTGCACTAAATTTATAATAACAGAATTGTCAGGTCTGGTAAATACGATGAAATAATTGACTTTTCTGTATGAATACACTACACTTTGTAGGAGGGAGGTGATTTTAAATGAAATTGACTTTTTATCAAATTTATTATCATCTGAAAAAAAGGTACGACGCCAGGCGGATTTCCTGCAACCCCTGTAAAATAAAGGTGGAGAGGCCTGTCTACTACAGGGATGGACAGGACTGCAGAGGACATATGGTGCTGATCTTCAATGAGGAACTTATGAAAATAGGCCTGGATTCCTCCTTATGGAAGGACTGTATTTTTATCTGCTTTGGGGAAGTGGATGATATATTTTGTCGGATTGATACAGACCTGCTTGTTCTGGATGAAAGGATACCCAGGGAGCAGGTGCTCAATGACCTTCAGGAGATATTCCAATACTTTGAGGAAATGGAGTATTCCGTGACGGAAGTGTTTATGGAGAATCAGGATTTCGGGGAATTGATGGAGTGCTTCGGGAGGATTTTTGAGACGCCTCTTGCGCTGATGGATGCCAGCTTTTCCTATGTGGCTTTGGCTGACAGGGAGGGGAGGTTTGCTAATGGATTTATGAATGAGAGCAGCACTCTTCCCATGCAGATGGTGAGCCAGCTTATATCAGATCCCGCCTATCAGCGGAGCATGACACTTGCGGGAGTGTATACTTATACGCTGGAGCAGGTGACATTTCTGTGCAGGAATCTCTTCTTTGAGGGGAAATTTATCGGCAAGCTGATGGCGGTATCCTGCACATCACCTCTGAATAATGAGTATCACAAGGATCTACTTCTCATGGCAGCCGGATATGTGGAGCGGATGTATGAGCGTTTCGGGGCCTTTCATATGGCTGACCGCTCCCTTGACAGCCTGCATGAACTTCTGAGGCTTACATTAAAGGGGAGCTCCGTGCCGGGGGAGAGGCTGCGGAGTGCACTGGGGAATCTATCCTGGTCTGAGGAAGATGCCTACTATCTGATCCAGATGCGCCCAAGCTACAGATATGACAAATCCCTGTATGACAAATACCTGTGCCCGCAGATGGAGCAGCAGTGGAAAGATACCTGCTGCGTGGCTCATAATGACAGCCTCATGGTACTTTTGAACGGCAGCAGGCTTCATATGACGGACTTTCAGCCCGAGCTGGCTTATTTTCTCAGGGAAAATCTCCTGGCAGCAGGGATCAGCAGAAAATTCAGGGGATTTGACGGGATACAGAATGCGTTTAAGCAGACGGATATTGCCCTGGAGCTGGGCATGAGAAAGGATGCCACCCCCTGGTATTTCAGGTTTGACGACTATGCCCTTGACTATATCCTGATTCACGGGAGAGGGGTGTTTGAGCCGGAACAGATATGCGCGCCGGGGATTCTGAAGCTGATAGAACACGATGAGAAGATGCATACAGAGTATTACAAGACATTATACTGTTACCTGCAGTGCAGGTATAACGCGGCAGTGACAGCCAAAAAGCTGTTTATCCACAGGAGTACTTTTCTGAACCGGCTGGAGAGGATAGGTGAACTGATACAGACAGATCTGGAGGATTTCCGCTCCAGGCTGTACCTCTCTGTCTCCTTTTATATACTGGAGGAGGGAAAACAGTAGCTCAGTTTTTCTCCTCCTCCTGCTCCAGAAGACGGAAAGATAAGTTCAGGTAAAAAATCTCTTCCGGGTCATCCAGTCCGGAGTCCAGAATGTTCTTGATCTTGTCCAGGCGGTACAGGAAGGTACTGCGGTGGATAAAGAGCAGGGATGCTGCCTGTGTGGCATTCAGATTCTCTTCCAGGTAGGTCCTCAGTGTGAGCATATACTCCGTGTTCTGTTCCCGGTCCATCCTCTGCAGGTCCAGAAGCTTCTCATGGCAGAGCATATAGCCGGGAAGCCTTCGGGTGGACTGTTCCAGTATGTAGGTCAGAGCCACGTTGTTGAAGTGATGGATCCACAGATAAGGCTTTTTCCTGCTTCCCACATCCAGAGCTGTGCTGGCCTGGATATACTGGCGCCTCAGGTTCATGTGGCCCTTCATGGGACGGCTGTATCCGGCTTTCAGGAAACTGTCCCTGATAAAATAGGTGAGTTTGCCCGCCACTGTGTCCGCGTCCATCTCCAGACGGCTCAGATTAAAATAGGCCACGATCTCCTCTTTGAAGAGAAAACTGCAGGAATAGGGAAACTGCTTGTCCAGATAATTACAGATAGCTCTTGTGGTGATCTTTTTCTGATCCAGGTAAGTGATCTGGAAAATAAGGCACAGATAGTCGTGCTGTGTGCTCCACCCAAGGGCAGACAGACGCTGGCTGATGTCCAGATAGTCTGCAGTGCGGTCGGACAGCACAGTGATAAGGATCTTGTGCAGAGCGTCCGACTGGCGTGAAGCGGGAGCCTGTTCATGGTAGAGCAGATATTCCACATAGCCTGCCAAATGCGAGAGAAGGTATCCGTTTCCTTTGTCCAGGGGATGTTCGTATTCGATGAGGACAAGGCGGTGTGTGGTGTGCCCGTCCTGTTTTACGTTCATATTCAGGGTGTTCAGTCCTGTGATGTATCCCGGGTAGAATACAGGGTCAGCGGCCTCCTGCATTTTTGTATAAGCCTCATCCTGAGCCAGGGCGTTGACGTACTCAATGTTGAGTCCGTCCTCTGAGTACATATGGTATTTCTCCGGAATGTGTTCTGTACCTGCACTTGCCACGGGTGCAAAATCCAGGCCGATGACAGACAGGGGATTATGGAAAATTTCCAGGGATACGCTTAAGAGATCCCGGATGCTGCCGTTGCTCAGCAGGATCGTGCTCAGATGTTCATCCCAACTGTCGTATGTGTCATAGAGGTCCTGTATGAAATTAAAGATACGGCTCAGGGAATAACTTGCATCGAGAACAAGATATGGGTGCGGAGGCGGTGAAAAGGTCTCATCCAGGTTTCCCGATATGATCAGAAAGACCGGTCCCGTGAGCTGGGAAGAAAGGGACTCCGTGTCCCCGGTTCTCACAAGGCAGATATGCCCGGTGGAGAAACCGGAACCATCCTCAAATAAAAATGGACGCAGAAAACTCTCAGTTGTCTCCAGGTTACCCTGTGAGACAACATGAAATTCTTTATTAATCATTTCAGATAAAAGCACTGCTGATAACTTCAAAATGATCCCCCGTTTATATGATAAATGTCTTGGCTTTTTCCGCGGCATCCACTGCTGTTTCCGTGTAGGCATCTGCGCCGATGGTGTCCGCAAATTCCTGTGTGACGGCACCTCCGCCCACCATGATCTTCAATCGGTGTTCCTTGTCATGTCGGCGCAGGGATTTGACGACCTGCTGCATTTCCGGTATGGAAGTGGTGAGCAGGGAGGAGATGCATACAATGGAAACCTCCGGATTATCGCGGACTGCCTTCAGAAATTGTTTCTCCGGAATGTCGACACCCAGGTCAATGACCTTGAACCCGGCACTGCGGAACATGATCGCAACAAGGTTTTTTCCTACATCGTGCAGGTCACCCTCAACGGTGCCCAGGATAACGGTGCCTATACTCCGTTCTTCCATGATTCCGTATTTTTCTTCCAGAATGTCGAACCCCTTTCTTACACTGCGGGCAGCAGCCAGTATTTTGGGGATATCGGCATCATTTTGTTTATAATATTCCCCCACGGTCTTCATGGCAGGCACCATGGCCTGCTCAACGATGACGGAAGGATTTATATGTTCCTCCAAAGCTCTGAACACAAGAAACTGGGCATCACGAGGATGCCCGTTTTCAATTGCCTGACGAAGTTCTTCTAAAGTAGTCATGATGTCCTCCTGTTCCAATGAAAGAAAAGGTGTAACGGACCGGAATGCGGAACCGTTACGAAATAGTCTTTATTCCAGCAGATAACAACTGGTATAGGCAATGGTGCAGGGACCATAATAATAAGTCATATCGTTGGCTTTGCAGATTTGGGTGACCAGCATGCCATAGGCTTCCATGGAAGAAAATGCTTTCTTGGGAAAGCGGCACGGCTCGTCAGGATAGGTACAGGTCTCACATTTGGTACAGCAGCCGGCGCCGATAGCCAGCATATCGGGATATGTTTCGCGGAGCAGTTTTTCCATGGCGTAGAAGTTCTGTTTATGCAGGGCCTCTGTCTCCATCATGGTTTCCCCGTCCATGGAATCTTCCAGTTCTCCCACGGTCTGTACCAGGATGCCGGCCTGATACTGGTTGATCTTGGCACGGCAGTCCTCCAGAGTTCCGCATCCGGGAGGGCAGCTCCAGCGCTTGCCGTACATGCCGCAGGTGTTGGCTTCGCACATCTGGCGGACCTCGGGAAGCAGTTCAATGGTGCTGCATTTTAATGGTGCGATATGGGAGAAGCCGGTATCCAGTCCCAGCTTCTCCAGTTCTTCATAGTTGATCACGTAAAAGCCCCCAATCATTTTTCAAATCATTTCATTCTCTATTGTTCCGGAAATTCCAGTTCATCCACAAAGCAGTCCTGGAATTCCGGAGAAGCGGCCAGCTCCACAAAAGATATCTCCTTTGCCAGGATATCCGAGTAGAACAGCTCTTCCCTGTTGATGAGTGCGATTTTAGAACCTTCTCCGGCGGCATTTCCCACGGGTACGATCCTGTCTTTCAAAGATATGGGAATCAGGCCGATGTCACAGGCGCTCTCAGGATTCATATAGTTGCCGAAAGCTCCCGCAATATATACGTGTGCGATCTGGTCAACGGTTATGCCAAGCTCTTTCTGCAGAAGCTGGATGCCGGCGGCAATGGCAGCTTTGGCAAGCTGTACCTCCCGCACATCCTTCTGGCTTAAGTAAACAGCGCTGCCGTTTCCGCTCTCGTCTGCCGGAACCAGCGTAAAGGAGGCTGTGCCGTCCTCGGATAAAAGCTTACCGGACTCGTCAATGATACCTGCTTTTCTCAGGCAGGCGATCAGGTCAATAAGGCCGGAACCGCAGATCCCGATGGCTTTCTCTCCGCCTACGGTGGTGTAGCTCCATTTTCCGTCGCTGTATTCCACATGGTCTACAGCACCGGATGCGCCCCTCATGCCGCATTCGATCTTGGCTCCCTCAAAAGCAGGGCCGGCGGCTGTGGAGCAGGCTGCCAGGCGTTCTTTACTGCCCAGCACCATCTCTCCGTTGGTTCCGATGTCGATCATCAGAGAGATTTCATCCTGCTGGTCTGGTCGGATGCAGAGCAGGCATCCCATGGTATCAGCGCCTACAAAGCCTGCCACATCGGGCAGCAGGATAAGCTGGCCTTTGGGGTGGATATGCAGGTCAAAGTCTGAAGCTTTCAAAAAGAGAAGCTGGCTGATGGCCGGATTATAGGGGGCGTGCACAAGCGCTCCCGGGGATATACCCAGAAACAGATGATGCATGCAGGTGTTGCCCACAATACAGGTCTGGTAAATACGATCTGTGCTGATCCCTGACTTCTCTGCCAGTATGTCCAGAATAGACTGGACTGTCTGGCGGATGCAGGAGCTCAGATTCTCCGTTCCGTTCTCAAGTGCGTAGTTGGCACGCATGATGACATCAGCCCCGTACTGGGCCTGGGGATTCATGCTGCTCTCAACGGCCAGAACCCTGCCTGTGCGTGCATCCATCAGATACCCTACTACCGTAGTGGTTCCGATGTCGAATGCGGCCAGATATCCCTTGATGGGATCTTTCTGCAGATCCAGAAGGGTATCCCCGGATACTGCCGCATACCAGGTATCCGTCTCTTTGAGCATTTCATACAGGCCGGAAGCCGTTTGAAGATCCGGTCTGAGATGTTCCATGCTCTCCCCGAAGGATTCCTCCAGCGCCAGTTTCAGGCGGTCCCAGTCAGACAGATTATCCCCTGGTTTTATCTTGCGGATATGTATTCTGCCCAACCGGAGCAGAGGATGGAGCGGTACCGGGCGGGAGAAGCCTTCTGCCAGTATAGCATGTTCCTTTTCTCTCACAAGGGTGTCAACTGTCATATCCCCTGTGATCTTAGTCTGACAGGCTTTCAGAACGCCGGTCACGGGACCTTTTGTCACGTGTACCATGCATTTTCCGCAGGTGCCCTGCCCGCCGCAGGGAGCATCCGGGTCAAGGCCTGCCTGACGCTGCGCCTGCAGCAGGGTAGTGCCTTCTTCTGCCTGAATACTTTTGCCTTCACGGATAAAAGTTACTTCATGTGTTTTCAATTTTCATTCCCCCAATTTTGCTATAGAGTAAGTATAACAGAAAAGACCGCGGCAGTAAACTGCCGCGGTTAAGTTATGAGAGATTTTATATGAAATTTATTAGGAATTTATCAGGATTCTTTTACTAAATGCAGGTTCCAGCTCTGATATTCCGTTTCGGGTACCGGCATGGGGAGTCCTGCCTCCATAAGGGCAGCTCCCAAATAGGTCTTGTCACCCATGCGGTACATGGCATTCGGGTCCAGCCCGCGCAGTCGGATGCAGGTAAAGAGGTTGTTTGCAGTGAGTTTTGTGGAGACAATGCCCAGCAGTGCCTCACTCTTATCCTCCGCGGCAAATTCCCATACCGTATATTCTTCATTTTCATAAGGACTTGCCAGACGGTAATAGGTGCCGTCCTGGATAAGGGAATAATATTTCTTAAATGTCTCGATCTGTGTCCTGACTTCCGCCTTTTCCTCCTCCGTCAGTTTTGCAGGGTCCAGTTCGTAACCAAAGGTGCCGGCCATAGCGACTGTTGCTCTTGTACTCAGGGAAGCAGCCCTGCCTGTCTGGTGGTTAGGGGAGGCTGAGACATGGGCGCCCATGGTGCTGACAGGATAGCAGAAGGAGGTGCCGTACTGTATCTTCAGCCGTTCGATGGAGTCGGTGTCATCGCTGGTCCAGATCTGCGGGGTGTAGTATAACATGCCTGCGTCAAATCTTCCGCCGCCGCCGCTGCATCCCTCAATGAGCATGCCGGGGTAGCGTTTGTTTAGGTTCTCCAGAAACTCGTAAAGCCCAAGAATGTATTTGTGTGCTGTCTCGCCCTGGCGGTCTGCGGGGAGGGCGATGGTGAAAATATCCCCGATACTGCGGTTAAAATCCCATTTCAGGTATTCCACCTGCGCATTGTCCAATACATTACACATCATGTTGTAGATGTGGTCGCGTACTTCTTTGCGGGAAAAATCAAGGACAAGCTGGTAACGGCTTCTCACAGGTGATTTCTCGGGAACCTTGAATGCCCAGTCGGGATGTGCCCGGTATAAGTCGCTGTCCTCAGAGATGCATTCCGGCTCAAACCATATGCCGAATTTGAGGCCAAGGGCATGAATGCGGGCGGAGAGGTCCTTTAAGGTGCATCCCAGTTTCTTTTCATTTACGATCCAGTCACCCAGACCGGAATTGTCACTTTCACGTTTTCCGAACCATCCGTCATCCATGACAAACAGTTCTACTCCCATATCTTTTGCCTGCTCTGCCATTTCCACCAGCTTGTCTCCGGTGAAATCAAAGTAGGTGCCCTCCCAGTTGTTGATGAGAACAGGACGGCGGGCCTTCTTATACTCACCTCTGCAGAGGTTATTGCGGATCGCGCGGTGGAAGCGGTGGCTGACGGCTTCCATTCCCTCTGCGCTGTAGACCATTGCTGCCTCCGGCGCATGGAATGCTTCTCCGGAATCCAGTTTATAGCAGAAATTATCCGGGTGGATACCCATGAGGAAGCGGGTCTGTCCACTCTGGTCCTTCTCTGCCTCAGCCAGAAAATCACCGCTGTAGAGGAAGGAAAAACCGTAACATTCCCCCCTGGTCTCTGTAGTGCCCTGTGCGGCAAGCATCACAAATGGATTGTAGTGATGGCTGGAGGAGCCTCTGGTGCTTCCAACAGACTGAATGCCGTGATGGACCTGTGTGCGGGAGAGCAGGCGCTCCATGGCGTGACGTCCGTAGAAGCTGATAAAATCAAAGTCTCCGAACTGGAAATCCGTACAGGTGCTCATGATACGCTCCAGATAAATGGGGGATTCCCCTTTATTTTCCACAGTCACGCTTCTGGTGATAATGTCCTTTTCCTCCAGGACACCGTAATAGAGATGTACATATACGTTCTGTGTGCTGTCCTTCAGCGTGATGACTAGGGTGTCAGCAGTGTCTTCCTTAAGCGCGTAGAAAGCAGGAAGGCCGGGAAGGGAATATTTTCCCTCCAGGATCTGAGCGGATTCATAGCGGAATTCACAGGAGGAAGCACCGGATGCATAGCGTATCCGCACAGCGCTCTCCCTGTAGTCCCCGTTGCCGTATGTGGGGAATTCCTGGGGAAGAGTGTCAAGAGAATAGGCGCGGTTGTCGCCTGCTATATAGGGATTGCCGGAAAATCCCCGGTCTCTTCCCACATTCAGGTATGAGTAGTCAAATATAGGTGTCCTTTTTCCAAACCATGTATGTACCAGAAATCCCAGATCGTCCACCTTCATCTGGTACATGCTGTTATTGGTAAGCAGGGTAAATAGTTTCCCGGTAGTATCTTTTTTGATAGCCATTCGTTGTTCTCCTCCAAAAGATAAAATAGACATAATAATTCATCTGTTTTCATTATAGTGGACCGGAGGGGACACGTAAATATGTCATTGTGACAATAATATAGCAAAAAGAGAGAAGAGGCACCTTACGGTACCTCCTCCCTCTTTATAGGGTATGCATGACAGATATGGATTTAAGCTAATTTCATTATGATGCCAGCTCTTTTGCTTTCTGAGCTGCGGATGCAGCGTCAGCTGTGTAAGCATCAGCACCGATTTCATCAGCGAATTCCTGTGTAATAGGAGCGCCGCCAACCATAACTTTGATATTGCCGCGGAAATCCTGAGCATTTAAAGCTTCAACAGTAGCTTTTAATGCCGGCATAGTTGTGGTCAGAAGAGCAGAACATCCAACAATCTTAACGTCCGGGTTAGCTTTGACAGTTTCAATGAATTTCTCTGTCGGTACATCAACGCCTAAGTCGATAACTTCAAATCCGGCACTCTCGATCATCATGGCAACAAGGTTTTTACCGATATCATGAAGGTCACCGGCAACAGTTCCGATAACCATCTTGCCGCATACGCCAGCGCTTCCGCTTGCCAGATGTGGTTTCAGAACCTCAACACCTTTTTTCATTGCACGTGCTGCAACTAACATTTCAGGAACGAAAATCTCGTTGTTTTTGAAACGCTCGCCTACAACGCCCATTGCGTCGATCATTGCGTTTAATACGTCTACAGCCTGGCATCCGTCATCCAGTGCTTCCTGAACTAATCCACCAACCAGTTTTGCTTTTCCAGCAGCAACAGCATCTGCAACAGCCTGAATCTTACTCATAATAAATTCCTCCCATTTCTTAAAAAATATATTTTATAGTTTTTTATTTCCCTTTTCAGTAATTCCATTCCTCAACACGAACACCATAAATGTTAATTCTTCGGAGCAGGTCCGATCAGTCCTTCACGGTAAGCACCGATGTATTCCATACAGAAATCATCTTCGCCCATAAGTGCCTCTGTAGCATATACAAGACCCAGCATATCTCGGTTCGTGGGGTCCATGATGGCACTGTCAAGTCCTGCGTTCATAGCCAGGATCATAAAGCCGTAGTTGATCAGCTTACGAACCGGCAGATTGAAGGATATGTTGCTGATAGCAGCAGTAATATGAATCGTCGGGTACTGTTTACGTACAGTTTCGATTACCTCGATATTCATGGCAATACCGTCCTCGGAAGTACACAGCATCTCTACCAGCGGGTCAATGTGAAGACGGTTTGGATTGATGTTGTATTCTTTTGCCTTTGCCATAATATTGTCAAATACACGGAGACGGTCAGCTGCGGATTTGGGGATTCCTGTATCGTCACTTAAAAGTGCAATGACTTCCCAGTCTTTGTTCTCTTCCATTGCCATGATCGGGAAGATGGTGTCAATCTTGTCGCCCTCTCCTGATACGGAGTTGAAGATACCCGGTCTCTTACAGAACTTATAAGCTTCTTTTAAAACTGCGGTACTGGGACTGTCCACGGAAATCGGAAGATCTGTAACTTCCTGGATGCAATCGATCATCCATTTTAAAGTTTCAACTTCAATCTCTTCCGGAACGGAAGCACAGCAGTCTATGTAGGTGGCATTGGCAGCGGCCTGCTTTCTGGCACGGTCTTTGATGAATTCCGCATCCCTCTCAGCGATGGCTTTTGCAACTGCCGGTATGGAACCGTTGATTTTTTCCCCAATGATTATCATTTTTGCAAAACCTCCTGTACAAATTTATAACTCTATTGTACCAAAATGTGCAGAAAGTACAAGCCGCAAAAAGGGGGGATTTTTCAAAGGTTTTCCTACAAAGTGTAGGAAGAGAGAAAACCCATAAAAAATGCGGTAAAACAGGAAAATACCTGAATCTACCGCATTCAAAATGGTTAAAAAATTGTCAATCCGGCGGAAGGACACTTTTCCGCACTACCAGCTCCACGGGAAGGTGGATTGCCTTTTCCGCCACCTTCTCTCCGGAAAGCAGCCGGAACAAGAGCTCTGAGGCCAGTTCTCCCTTTCTGGCAATGTCCTGATGCATGGTGGTCAGCTTGGGAATACAGAACTCCGCGTAAGGATTGTCATCGAATCCGCACACAGAGATATCCCGGGGAACATGGCAGCCGTGTTCGTTCAGATAGCCAATCACCTCAAAGGCAAGCTGGTCTGCCGTACAGAACAGTACATATTTTTTTCCTGCCAGCGCCAGGAGGGAATTGTACTGGCTGTCTCTGCGTCTCTTCTGCGTGTCAAGTACCATGTGCCATTGTTTTTCAGTGCTTATGCCGTGTTCTTTCAGAGCGGCTTTGGCGCCTGCGGCTCTCAGAGCAGAGGAGCCTATCTTGGCATCTGAGATTACAATTATATTGGAAAAACCTGTGTTGATGAGGTAGTTTGCCATCTGCTTCCCCGCGCCGATGTCATCCAGGGTGACATGATACCCCTGGTCGGGCAGTGAGGCGGTATCTTCCATAAAAGTGTCGATTCCCACCACCGGGCAGTCCACCAGGGAACACAGCTTGTCATAGTTGGTCTTGGACAGTGTCACAGCAATGATTCCCGCCACGTTCCAGGAAAGTGCTGTCTTGAAAATATTGTCAAGGTTCCGGTCTATATACAGCATCATATAGTAGCCGGCCCTTCGTATCTCTTCCTCCAGCACACAGATGGTCTGGCTGTAGAACGGATCGCCGACGGTGGTCTGGGTGTAGCGTTTTGTGGTATGGATCACCACAATGATCAGCCTGGTCTTGCCTTTTGTCAGAGCTTCCAGCCCCATCTTGGGCACGTAATTGTGCTCTTTCAGAGCCTGCTGGATACGTTCCACGTTCTCTTTTGACACCTTGCTGGTGCGGCCGTGGATCACGTTGGCAACCGTGGTTGGGCTGACATTCATTATATTTGCTATTTCTTTTATCGTTATCATACGGTTACCCCCAAATTCTGACAGCCTGCGCTGTCTGTTACAGGAAAGTTTTTGTCTGAATGTGACATAAGTAAAGTATCGTATTTTACTTCTATTATAGGATAGCAGAAATTATCAGAATTGCAAGAGGTTGTCAGAAAGTTCATCTATTTGTCAGATAAAAAGAAAATGGGAATGTGTAATTTGATGACTGTACAAAGATTGGTTGTGTGCAAAATGTATAAATGAACAATGTTTAAATTATATATTGTGATGGTTTTATATAAAACCTATTTACAGATAATGGGCATTGTGCTAATGTTTATTATATCAATAGAGGTGTTGCACAACACTAACAGCCAGGATGCGACATTTTATGTAAGTATCGTAAAACACCAACAAAAGGAGGAAAAAAGAATGAAAAGAAAAATTGTAGCAGTAATGCTGAGTACAGCCATGGTATTTGGTCTGGCAGCGTGCGGTGGCGGAAATGATAAGGAAGCCACCACAGACGCAGGCAGTGAGGACAAGCAGGAAGCCGCAGACAAAACAGATGATGCGGACAAAGCTGATGACGCGGGCAGTGACGCCGAGAACGAGACAAAGGAATCAACAGCAGAAGGTGACCGTGAAGAGATTACCCTGTTCCGTTCTGATGATGGCAACGGCGCTGTGGAAGCGGTGATCGAGGGTTTTGAGAAATCCCAGGACAAATATAAAGTAAAATGGGTGACCGCCTCCAACGACACAGACCAGACAAGAAGCCAGCTGAACACAGCGTTCTCAGCGGGAAGTTCTGAATATGATCTGGTTTCCATTGATACGGTCTGGGCTGGTGATATGGCTGCAGCAGGTTATATCGAAGCTCTGGACAGCTACATGATGAAGGCAAAGAGAAGTCCGGCGAATTACAACAAAGGTTCTATTCAGGCAGGTACATACAATGCAAAGACTTATGCGCTGCCATTGTACCCTGACTTTGGCGTTATCTATTTCAGAAGTGATATTGTATCCGAGGAGGATGCAGCCAAATTGAGAAGCGGAGATTTCACATGGGATGACCTGCTTGCTATGGCAGAGACATACAAAGGCCAGGGCGGAACCAAGACCGGATTTACTTTCCAGGCGAATCAGTATGAAGGACTTGTCTGCAACGCAAACGAGTATACTGCTAACTTTACAGATGTAAAAGGCGGACTGGAATCCATGAAAAAGATTGTTGATTCCGATGCAACTCCGGATGATATTTTGGTATATCAGGAATCAGAAGCTGCTAACAGCTATGTAAACGGTGATACGGTATTTTCACGTAACTGGCCGTATGTATGGGGTCTGCTTGGGGCAGAAGGCGCTGCAGTGACACAGGATCAGACAGATATCGCACCAATTCCGGGCGGTTCCTGTATCGGCGGATGGCTGCTGGCTATGAATGCAAAGAGTGAACATAAAGACGGTGCGTGGGAATTCCTGGATTACTTTACATCCCTGGAAGGACAGAGGATCTTCTGCAGCAAGGGTGGATATGTGCCCGGATTTAACGATGCATTGGAAGATGCAGACGTAAAGGCAGCGAATCAGCTTCTCGGTAAAGAAGGCTTCATGAAAGCCCTGGAAAATACAATTGCAAGACCTTCCTCAGACAAATATGAGGAACTATCTGATGCACTGCAGATTTCCATCCACAAATTCTTATCAGGAGAATCAGATTTGGACGGAACCACCACAGAAGTGGAAGGTCTGTTGAAACAGTAACCGTGATCAGGCACCCGCATGGGTGCAGGGGGATTCATTGAGTAAATGGGTGTCGTATATATCTGTAGTTTAATACGGCACCCTTGTTTTATTCGCAGCAATCAAAAGGGGTCTTGCAACCGCTTTTATTGTCGGGAAAGAGGGAAGATTATGATTAAAAGAATGACGTTTAAACAGTTCCTGTTCATTCTTCCGCTGTTGATTTTTATTGGCATATTTTCCATATATCCTATTGTTACATCTCTGGTGTATACACTGTTTGATTACCGTACCAATGATCAGCAGTACAATAGCTTTTATATGTCTGAGCAGCTGAATGAGGAATTGTTTGCACAGGACCTTGGTTATGTGAGCTGGTTTATAGAGACGGATATGGCTACAGAAGGACTCAGCAGCGAGGATGTAGCCGAGTTTGAGGAAATAAAGGCAGAGGTAGATGAACTGCTGACAACGTATGAGGGATCTAAGGGCGTAAAGAAGGTTTCATCTGATACGATCAAAGAAATACAGGCATTCAATAAAGATATCAGGGAAAGACTCACCGATATCTACGACAGGAATGCGGATCTGGAGATGTATAACAGAGAGGGTATGCCGAAGATTTTGGATGACATGGATAACTGTGTGGTGGCATCTAACTTTATCGGTTTAAAGGGATTTGCTAAGTTATTTACAGATACAAGATTTTATAAGGCACTGCTTCATACACTGTTGTTTACGGTTATATCTGTGGCGATTGAGCTGGTGATAGGCATGATACTGGCATTGATTATGGATAAAGCAATCAAGGGTATCGGCGCTGTTCGAACGATCGCATTGATTCCTTGGGCGATTCCTACGGCAGTATCTGCCATGATCTGGAGTTATATGTATGACGGCAGCTACGGTATTATATCAAAGATATTTTCCGTTATCGGGCTGATACCAAAGCAGTCAGCCATGCTTCTGACGGCAAATGGAGCCATGACATCTGTTGTAATATCCGATGTATGGAAAACGGCGCCGTATATGGCACTGCTTCTTCTGGCCGGCCTGCAGATCATTGACAGAGGTTTGTATGAGAGCGCATCTATAGATGGTGCAGGACCTTTTAAAACATTTTTCAGTATTACTCTTCCGCTCATTAAGCCAAGTCTTTTGGTAGCGCTTTTGTTCCGTACTATGGATGCGTTCCGTGTATATGACTTAATTGCAATTTTAACAGGAGGCGGTCCCGGGAACGGTACAGAATCCCTTTCCGTGTACTCGTATAAGCTGATGTTCAGCCAGAGTAATTATGGATATGGTTCTGTGGTGGTTATGGGAATGGCAGTCTGTGTTGCCGTTATAGCTGTGATTTACGTGAAGGTTTTGGGCGCGGAAGTCATCAATAATGATTAGAGGGGAGGAAGGAAAATGAGTAAAAATAAAACATTTAATATTGTCTGCTGGATTTTCGTGGTAATTTTTCTGATGATCACAATATTTCCTTTCTTCTGGATCTTGATCAGTTCTTTTAAACCGGAATCGGAAATTTTCGGAGCAAATGCTTACCGTATTATAGCAGAAAATCCCACACTGGAAAATTACAGGACGGTTATTGTAGAAAAAGGAATGCTCCGTGCTATTGGCAACAGCTTTGTTATGTCGGCAGCTACTACGTTTTATGTTGTAATTGTGGCATCTATGTCAGCTTACATTATCTCCAGATTTAAGTTCAAGGGAAAGGCTCTGCTTATGGGACTGATACTGGCAGTGGCCATGTTCCCGCAGATGATCGTTGTAGGGCCTATTTTTAATATGTTCTATAAACTGAAGATTTTGAATACATACTGGGTCTGCCTGGCATATTCCACAATTACACTGCCGAGTGCTGTGTGGATCATGGTCGCACACTTTAACCAGGTACCGCTGGCGCTTGAAGAGGCGGCAAAAATTGACGGCTGCTCCACATGGGGAATGCTCTGGAGAATCATCTTCCCGATTGCTGCGCCGGGCGTATTTACCACGGCAATTATGAGTTTTATTTCTGCATGGAATGAGTATCTGCTGTCCTGTACCTTGAATATCAATGAGAATATACAGACAGTGCCGGTACGTCTGAGTTATCTGAAGGACCAGTTTACGGTGTTCTGGAGCCAGATCGCGGCGGCCACGGTTGTGGTAGTCATACCGACACTTCTGATTGTTCTTCTGTTCCAGAAGCAGATCGTTGCCGGCATCTCAAATGGAGCGGTAAAAGAATAACAGAATTTTGAGAGGAGAACAGCATGAATAAAGCATGGTGGAAAGAGGCGGTTGTTTACCAGATATATCCCAGAAGTTTTATGGATTCCAACGGAGACGGAATCGGGGACCTGCGGGGCGTGATCAGCAGGCTGGATTATCTGAAGGACCTGGGGATTGATGTTATCTGGATGTCTCCATGTTACAAATCGCCAAATGATGACAATGGATATGATATCTCTGATTACAGGGATATTATGGATGAATTCGGAACCATGGATGATTTTAAGGAAATGCTCGCGGGCATCCATGAGAGGGGCATGAAGCTGGTGATGGATCTTGTTGTGAACCATTCTTCAGATGAACATCAGTGGTTTGCGGAGTCCAGGAAATCCAGGGATAACCCGTACAGGGATTATTATATCTGGAGAGACGGCAGGGATGGGAGAGAACCCAACAACTGGACCTCATATTTCTACGGTCCCGCGTGGGAGTATGATAAGACCACAGACCAGTATTATCTGCACCTGTTTTCAAAGAAGCAGCCGGATCTGAACTGGGAGAACCCGAAACTGCGCGGTGAGATTTATGATATGATGAAATTCTGGCTGGATATGGGATGTGACGGCTTCCGTATGGATGTTGTGAGTCTGTTTTCAAAGACACCGGGGCTGCCGGATGGAAAACCGGCGGAGATCACCGGAACAGAGCATTTTCAGGACGGGCCCAGAATTCATGAATTTCTGCAGGAGATGAACCGGGAGGTTTTATCAAAATATGATATTATGACAGTGGGTGAGACACCGGATGTTCCCCTGGAACATGCCCTGCGCTATGCCAATAATGAGGGTACAGAGCTTAATATGGTTTTCCAGTTTGAACAGAACACGCTGGACTGCGGACCTGAGCGTTACAGTTATCGGAAAGTGCCGCTGCCGGAATTAAAGGCATGCTTCAGCAAATGGCAGACGGTTCTCCAGGATAAGGCATGGAACAGTTTGTACTGGACCAACCATGACCAGCCAAGAACCGTGTCCCGCAGGGGAAATGACGGGCAGTACCGCAAAGAAAGCCAAAAAATGCTGTACACTATGCTTCTGACCATGCAGGGAACCCCGTATATTTATCAGGGCGAGGAAATCGGAATGACAAATGTGCATTTTGATTCCATTGAGGATTACAATGACATAGAGGTAAAAAATCTCTGGAAAGAGCGTGTTATCAACGGCAGCGCGGACCCAGAGGTTCTGCTGGATGCCATCAGGTTCCGTTCCCGCGATAACGCAAGGACTCCGATGCAGTGGGATGACAGCGAGAATGCCGGATTTACCACGGGAACACCGTGGCTGAAGGTGAATCCCAATTACAAGGATATCAATGTGAAGGAAGCGCTGGAAGACCGGGATTCTATTTTCTATTATATGAAGAGGCTGATTCAGATGCGGAAGGCAAATGAGGTTGCTGTGTACGGAGATTTCAGGGAATATGAGCCTGAGAATGAGAGTCTTTATATATATGAAAGAAATTATGAAGGCAAAAAGATGTTTGTGGTGCTGAATTTCACGGAAAATGAAGTTCCTTTCCATATGCCTGAGGGGCTGGATGCAGGTAAGGCTGTGCTTGTGATTGATAATTATAAGGGAGAGGAAGCGCTGGAGGAGGGTATGATGCGGCCGTATGAGGCGGCTGTGTATGTTATGTAAACTGTTTGAATGGTGAGAGAAAGAAGGCGGCGCAGCACAGGGCTGTACTGCCTTCTTTTTATAATTTGAATTTCGTCGTATTGTCTAATTGTTATTTGGGGTGGGTTGTGATACACTTCTGATTAAAGATATCAATGAGCGTTCGCTCTTTAATTTCTAATCGGCATTTCGCCGTGAAACTCCATTGTTTAAAAGTATATAGCCGACAGAGCAGATATGGCTGATTTTGTCCGGGAAAGAATTACTGTCTTTTACAGCCTGATAAGTTATGATACAATAAAGGCAAATCACAGAGAGATTTTTTCCTGCATCAGGTATATTCTGTTCAGGAAAGGAGAATCTATGGAAACTGACAATTTCATAATGCTGCCCACTGTGGATTTTTGTTTTACAGAACTGATGAAAAACTGTATAGTGCGAAAAGGGTTTGTCGCTGCGCTTATAGGCATCCCTCCGGAGGAGATAGAGGAGACAACACTTCTTGAGGCATCTCTTGGAGGTGACTGGCCGGATGATAAGCTGGGAATTCTGGATGTCCATGTGCTGCTTGCGGACGGGACCAGGATGAACATAGAAATGCAGGTCAAATACTTTGAATACTGGGACGAGCGTGTTTTATTTTATATGGGAAGAATGTTTACGAGCCAGATAAAAAAGGGAGAACCATATAAAAAGCTGCAGAAGTGTATCCACGTAAGTATTCTGGATTTTATACATTTTCCGGATGATGATGAGTGCTACAGAACCATTCATTTTCGAGATGATAAGACGGGAAAAGTATATACGGATAAGATGGAGATTCAGATTCTGGAGCTGAAAAAGCTGCCTAAGGAAGTGCGTACAGGGGAGGATGTCATTTTGTGGATGAAGTTCTTCAGTGGAAAAAGCAGAGAGGAGTTTGAGCGCGTGGCAAAAGCAAACGAATATCTCAATGAAGCATATAATACACTGAAGACTATGAGTGCGGATGAAAAGAAGCGGCTGGAGTATGAGGCCAGGGATAAGGCTTTGAGGGATTATAACTCGCAGATAAGCAGTGCGGAAAGAAGAGGGGAGGAAAGAGGGGAGGAAAGGACCCGTCAGGTGTTTAAGCTGTATATGCAGGGGGAGACCCCGGAAGCGATTGCGAAAATCTGCGGAATACCGGTGGAAAAAGTCAGGGAAATTATTAGATAATACTACCGGGGATGTAAAAATCCCCGGTAATTGAGTCCGGCCTGCCGGATTGTAATTATTTTGGTGTATTCAAATCTTTATAACACACATCTTCAAACGGAAGATAGATCCGTTTCCGTTCCAGGGAGGACAGATAGATTCCTTTTACCATTTCCAGCGTTTTCCTTCCCTCCATGGCGTCTATGGCTACCGGACGGTCATAGAGTATGGAATCATAAAAGTCCCTGAGCTGCAGGTGGTGGCTGCTGCCCCAGTAATCCGGTCCCACGCTGGTTGTCTCATAGGTGTTCCGAATCTCTGTGTAGCATCCATCAGCCTCATAGAAGCCCATATCCTGAATCAGGCCGCAGCGTCCCTTTTCTCCCTGAAATTCAATGGTGATGGGGGCGTCTGAGGCGTAGGAATTGCAGGCATAGAGGTTGTAGATGCAGCCGTTTTTAAACTGTATGGCAGCTTCCGCGGCATCCTCCACACGCACGGTATCGTGGCAGTGGTTATGTACGCTGCCCTCAATCCATTCAATGTCACTTCCCAGCATATAGCGCACCCGGTCCATACTGTGTATGGCCTGGTCTATGAGTACGCCGCCGCCTTCTCTGTCCCAGGTGCCTTTCCAGTCACTTCCTTCATAATAAGTGTGCGGGCGGTTCCAGGTGAGATAGGAGCGGGCAGAGAGGATGCGTCCGAAATATCCGGCGTCTATGAGTGCTTTCAGCTTTTCCACACTTTTTGTATACCGGGTCTGGAATATAACGCCGAGCTTTCTGCCGGTACGCTGCTGTGCCTCTATCATCCTGTCTGCATCCTGCAGGGAGACAGCCACCGGCTTTTCTGTCAGCACATGAAGTCCGGCCTCCATGGCCTTTACTGCCATGACCGGGTGCAGATAATGGGGAAGGCACAGGTGGATGACATCAATATCATACTGGAGGGCAGTCTCCAGGTCAGTACAGTAATGGCAGTTAAATTTCTCTGCAAAAGCCTTTGCTTTTTCCTCGTCAACATCTATGGCGCATACAAGCTCCACTTGATCAGAGAGACGGTTAAAGGCGTCCTCGTAGCAGACGGAAATTCTGCCGCAGCCCATAATTGCAGCTCTGAGTTTTTTCATTTCATACCTCCGTTTTATATGAGAAGACAGCGGATTTTTATCCGATGAAGAAGCTTCCGTCCATCTCCTGTGTAAAATTATAGTGAATATCAAAAAAATACTTCATAGCACCGTTGTACAGGGCGCTGGAATCCAGAAGGCTGTAACGGACGCTGACGGAATCTACCATGCGGCGGAATCCTGTGGTGCGCAGACATTCCTGGATCTCCTGTAAAAATACGGGGCCAAGGTCCTTCCCTTTTCCGCCGATGATGATCAGCTTTGGATGCACCATGCAGATCAGATTGCACAGTGCCAGGGAAAATTCATCTGCGATATCCCGTATTACTTTGCGGGAGACCACATCCCCATATACACTGGCCTGGCCCAGGTCAGCGTATGTGACAGCAGTTGATTTTTTAAAGGCCGGGCTGCTTCCGGTCTGGGCAATTCTGTCCTTTAAGGAACCCTCACCGATCATCAGCTCCAGGCATCCCCTGTTTCCGCAGGAACACAATTTTCCTTTGGGGTTAATAGAGTAGTGTCCGAACTGGGTGTAAGATGCGCAGGCGTGTCCCAGCATTTCGTTTCGGATAAAGAGTGTGGCACCGATTCCTTTGCCGAAATTGATAAAAGCAAAATCCTTTTCCGAAATCTGTGTGTAGACTTTTTCCGCGTAAGCAAAGCAGGCTGTATCATTCAGGATGTTGACGGAAAAATCTGAGAAATTCCGCTGTATTTCGCCTACAAAATCTTTTTCGGGAAGATTCAGGGTAGTGGCGAAGATCTCGCGTTTGTCCGGGTCTATCATGGCGGGAACAACGATGCAGATTCCAAGGAGCTGTTCCTTCCGAATCCGAGTGAGCACAGTCTGTTCTATGTAATCCCGGCACAGGGGAATGTAGGCTTCCGGTGAGGAGGCTTCCATCTGCATGGGCAGGGAAGAGACCCCTGTAATATCCACCAGGGCTGCATTCAGCCTGTCCTCCTCCAGACAGAGGACTGCCACATAGTATTGTTCTGCGCGGAGAAGCAGGCTGTTGGGCTTCCGCCCCACAGTCGTGCTTCCGCCTGTTCCGGAATCATATACAAACTTCCGGGCAATTAATTCATCCACCAGAGAGGAGACAGCGGTTTTGCTCAGATGAGAGTCTTTGGAAAGCTGCGCTCTTGAAGTGCCCGGATTCTGGTAAATGGAATTGTACAACTGTTTTAAATTGGTATTTTTGATTAATTGTTGATTGACCAGTTTCATAATATCCTGCTTTTCCTTTGCTTTGTTATGATATCGCAGTAACGATTCGTTACCCTTTTGGTTACGTGCATTGCCGCGGTCTGCAGAGATGTCCGATGCAGTACTGCGGACCTTAAAATTTCGTTACTTTAAACATATCACAAAAAGGCATAAGGCACAAATAAATTCATTTTTCCGGGGCGTGCAAACCTGCCCAAATAGGCTGCAGGCGTATTTCAGCCGATATAAAAAGCACGCGGCCTGGGTTCCAGGAAGGAATAATAAGTGTCAAAAAAGTATTTCATGGCACCGTTTAAGTAGGCGTCGCTCTGAAGCTGGGAATATCTCACCCCTGAGAAATCCACCATTCTTCGGAATCCCACATCTCTCAGTGAATGCTGCACCTCCTCCAAAAATAATGTGCCCAGGTGCTGCCCTTTTCCTCCCAGAATAATCAGCTCGGGGTTCACGATGCAGATCAGGTTGCTGAGCGCGAGCGCCAGGTCCCGGGACATTTTCTGCAGAGTGTGGATGGCAGCAGGGTCTTTGTAGAGTGCTGCCTTTCCTAAATCTTCAAATGTGATGGCAGAACGCCCAAGAAGACAGCTTGTCTTCCCTGACTCCTCCAGACGGGCTTTTATCTGTGATTCGGAGAACATGGCCTCCAGACAGCCATGGTTGCCGCATATACATAAAGGCCCCCTGGGATTGACGGAATAATGGCCGAACTGGGTGACAGAACCGCTGGCCTTGCCCAGCATGTTTCCTTCTATAAATATAGTGGCACCGATGCCTCTTCCGAAATTGATAAAAGCAAAGTTCTTTTCCCGAACCTGTGTATATATTTTTTCGGCGTAGGCATAGCAGGCGGTGTCCTCCAGAAGAGCTACCGGATATTCAGGGAAAGCAAAGCTCAGATCATGGATCAGATTGCCGCTCCCTCCGGGTCCGAGACTCAGGGTAGTGGAGTATATTTCATTGCGCACTGCATCTATCATGGCAGATACCACCACACAAATGCCCAGAATCCGCTGGGGATCGTATTTGGACAAAATGTCCTTATAGACGCAGGTCTGGGATAAGGAGATATAAGACTCCCCTTTTTTCAGTGTAAGCCTGGTACTGTACACGGATGTGCCTGCCACGTCCACCACATGTGCCTCGGCAATGTTGTCTACCCAGCTTATGACAATGACGAAATGCTGGTTGGTCCGGGCTTTCAGGCAGTTGGGTTTTCTGCCCACACAGTCAGAGTGGGAGGCACCTTCGTCGGCAATGAAGTCCCTCTCGATCAGCTCGTCAACCAGTGTGGACACAGTGGTCTTGCTTAGATGAGTCCGCCTGGCAAGCTCTGTACGTGAGATGCCGTTCTCAATGTATATGGAGGAGTACAGATGCTTCATGTTGGTGTTTTTGATTACCTGTTGTGTCAGAAGTTTCGTATGCTCACCTCCTTTGGGAGTTAATTGTAAAGTGGTATTATTAATTGCATGCTACCATAAAACGCGGAGATATGCAATATTATTTGTGAAAAGTTACACAAAAAGGGACTGAGATAGATAAAATTGTATAAAATGGTGAATAAAAGAGGAGGTTGGGGATGGTAAGGAGAATACTTTGCCTGGAAATAGTGGAAATAAATTGTAATGTCGCAGGAATAAATGAATATAAGGTGAAAAGTGCACAAAAAAGATTGATATAAAATGTTAAATATGTCTTAAATTACATTACAAAGCAATAAAAATTCAAAAACATATTGACATATACAACATCAAATGCTATTGTATAGCTATCAAATAAATAAATTTTACATTCGTAAAAAGCCGAAAACAGCTGAAAAGCAACAAGGCTTTTAATTTTAAAATTTATTAGTAAGGTCACTGGACAAACAAAAAGAAAAGAGGATGATGAGATGAAAGTGGGATTAATAGGATGCGGAGGAATGGGAACTACCCACAACCTGTCGCTGAAAGCACTGTCATCCAAGATGGATGTTGAGGTAACAGCTCTGGCGGACTGCAGACCTGAATTTCTGGAAAAGGCAGCAGAGCAATGGCCGGATGCCAGACTGTACAAGACAGGTATGGAACTTCTGGAAGCGGAGACGTTGGACAGCGTGCATATCTGCCTTCCCAGTTATCTCCACACAGAACATGCGGTGGCAGCCATGGACAGAGGGATCAATGTGTTCGTGGAGAAGCCGGTATGTCTGACGGAGGAGGAGGCACAGAAGCTTCTGGATGCCAAGGAGAGGAACCACGTACAGGTTATGGTTGGTCAGGTGGTCCGTTCCTTTGATGAATACCGGTATTTGAAAGACTGTTATGAAACCGGCAGATATGGAGAACTGAAATCCATTACCATGCAGAGAGTGAGCGGTGACGCCGCATGGGGATTTGAAGACTGGTTCCACAAAGAGGACAGAAGCGGTTCCGTTGTACTGGATCTGCATGTGCATGATCTTGATTTTCTCAGATATATGCTGGGAGAACCGGATTCCTTTGATGTGAGGGCAACGGCATTCTCCAGCGGAATGATCAATCAGATCTTTACTACATATGAATTCGGAAAAGTATTTGCAGTGACAGAGGGAATCTGGGATATCAGTTCAGCGCTTCCTTTTGAAGCAAGTTTCCATGCGTGTTTCGAGGATGCCAGCATAGTATTTCGAGGACGCGATGAGAAACCTCTGGCAGTTTATAAAAATGACGGCACGGTGGAGTATCCCGAGCTTGAGCGGGAATACGATGTGAAGGATGATTCTGCGGGAATCAACGTATCCAATCTGGGGCCGTACTACACAGAGATCAAGTATTTCATTGAGTGTCTCCAAAGCGGCAGAGAAGTGGAAGTTGCGCCTTTGGAAGAAGGCATCAAATCGGTTCGTCAGGGAATTGAAGAGTGGAGACGGGCAAAGGAATATGTGAACAGGAAATAAAAACAAATATATATTTCAAGGAGGAAAAAATTATGATGAAGAAAACACTGGCGGTTCTGATGACAGCGGCATTGGCAGCATCCTGCCTGACAGCCTGCGGTGGCGGCGGAAGCACAGAGGAGTCCAAGGGCGATTCCGGCAAGGACAGCGCAGACAGCGGGGAAGAGATTACTCTGAAAGTATTCGATGCTCATGCTTACGGCCTGGATGAGTATGCAGAAATGGCGAAAAAGTTTGAAGAATCACATCCCGGAGTTAAGATTGAGGTACAGCACGCTGCCAATGACAGCAATACACTGCTGCAGTCTCGTGTCAACTCAGGGGATATTCCGGATGTGTTTGACGTGGAGTCCGGAACTTCCGCACAGAAATACTATGAATATGCTTACGACTGGACAGATGAGAAAGACGTCCTGGATAAATTTAATGAGGCGGCTCTTGACACAGGAAAAGACGCTGACGGTAAGATCATGTCCCTGCCCTGGACATATGAGAACATGGGCCTGATCTACAACAAAGATCTGTTTGAAAAGGCCGGCATCACAGAACTTCCCAAGACTATGGATGAACTGGAAGCGGCCTGTGAAAAGCTGGACGCAGCAGGTATCACAGCATTTGCTCTTGCTGCAAAAGAGACCTGGGTACTGCAGCAGCTTTCCACACATTTCATGATGGACAAATCCCTGGATGCCAAGGGTGTTGTGGAGAAACTGAACAGCGGAGATCTGAAATTCAAAGATATGAAGAATTTCCAGAACATATTCCGTCTTCTGGATCTGGCTGTAAAATACGGACCGGACAAACCGCTTGAGGTTGACTGGGAGACATGTGAAAACATGCTTGCAAACGGCGAGGCAGCTATCATTCATATGGGTGACTGGTGCCAGTCCACACTGGATTCCTTCAACCCGGATGCGAACCTGGCATTCCTTCCCTGCCCGGTAAGCGACAATGCAGACGATGTAACACTGCTGTCCTCCTGTAACTGGACATACATTGTAAACAAAGATTCCAAAAACCTTGACCTGGCAAAAGAATATCTGGAATATATCCTGACATCTGAAGAAGGACAGAAATGGATGTGTGACGGTGTAGGCGCTGTACCGGGTGCAAAGACAGATATGGATGTAAAAGGTGCTCTTGCTAATGATGCGTCCACATACGTGGAAGAAGGCAAGACAAACGGTTGGATACACACAATTGAGCCGAATGGATATGCTGACATTGTAGGACCGGCACTGCAGGCTTATATGACAGGCGACATGACTGCAGAACAGGTAACGGAAGAGTTCCAGAACGGCTGGGTTGTACAGTAAAGTTGGAAACTGCGGCGGGGTAACGATAACCGGACGGGGCTGTTGCGGCTGCAACGGCCCCGTTTTTTAAAACAGGCGGACGGCATGGACTGCCGCTTTAGAAGGGGAAATTCGGAGGAATGAAAGTGAAAGGCAAAGGAAAAACAAAAGATTTATTGATTTTTGCATTGTTTGTATTTCCGGCAGTGGCATTTGTTCTTTTTTCTACAGATGTGCCGTTTCTGATGAATCTGTACTATTCTGTGTTTGACTGGAATGGAATCAGTAAGGATATGGAGTTTGTGGGACTTCAGAACTTTGTAAATATATTTACCAATGATGCACTGTTTTGGAAGAGTACTGCATTTACACTAAAATTTTCAGTGTTCTATGTTGTGATTGTAAACGTGCTCTCTCTTACGGTAGCACTGGTTATGGCGAAAGAGAAGAAGAGTTCAAGTGTGGGACGTGCGTTTTATTATATCCCGTACATAATCAGTTTGACTGCCATCAGTTTGATCTGGAAATTTATCCTGGGTCCGGGATTTGAAGCGCTGTATCAGGTGACCGGATGGGAGATGTTCAACTGGAGCTGGCTTGGAACAGCAAAACTGGCGTTCTTTGTCGTGGTAATCATGACAGTGTGGCAGAATCTGGGATTTTATATGGTGAACTATATTGCGGGTATCATAGCTGTGCCGAAAGAGCTGATTGAGGCTGCCAAGATAGACGGGGCCAATAAGTTCCAGGTACTCAGAAAAGTGACAGTGCCCCTGATCATGCCGGCGGTATCGATCTGTATGCTTACATCCCTGACCTTTGCGTTCAAGTTATTTGACGTGATCATGGTATTTACAAAGGGCGGCCCGGCAAACTCCACGATTTCTGTGGCGTACAACATTTACAAAGAGGCGTTTGTCAATAATCGGTACGGAATGGCTACCGCAAAATCCCTTGTATTTGTGGTATTTGTACTGATCGTAACAGTGATCCAGCTTAAAGTGACCAAGAGTAAGGAGGTAGAGGCATAATGAAAAAAGCGAGTAAAATCAGCGTTCTTTCCATTATTGTGTTCATTTGTTCCATATTCTGGCTGATGCCCCTGCTTCTGATTTTTATCAACTCATTTAAACCATATAATGATATGCTGCAGGAATTTCTGGCCCTTCCAAAGAGCTGGAGCCTGAATATGTATATAGAGACATGGACAAAGTTTGATTTCCCGTTATTGATCGGCAACACCCTTCTGTATACCATCTGTACAGTGCTGATCATCGCGCTCCTTGCGCCTATGGCGGCTTACAAACTGGCAAGAACAAAAGGAAAACTGTCAGGTGTCTGCTTTGTCCTGATCATTATCCCGATGATGGTGCCCTTCCAGTCCTACATGATCACCCTGACAAGACTGGTGGCAAACATGGGAATGACAGGAAGTAAGATAGGCTATATACTGGTAAGTACAGGACTCTGTATGCCGCTGGCTGTTTATATGATCCATGGATTTGTAAAAAATGTACCGATCGAGCTGGAGGAGTGTGCCTGCATCGACGGAGCCAGCAAGGTGAGAACATACTTTAACATCGTGCTTCCGCTGCTGAAACCTATCCTGACGACCGTTGTGGTTCTGGATACTCTGGCAACCTGGAATGATATCATCACCAACCAGTTGATCGTAGGCGGAAATGCTAAGGCAATGAACATTCAGAATGCGCTTTACATGCAGTTCTCCGCGCAGACAGCGGACTGGGAACACGCTCTTCCGGGTATCGTAATGTCCATGATCCCCAGTTTGATCTTCTTCGTGATCATGCAGAAACACATTGTGGGGGGAATTACGGCAGGAGCTGTGAAGGGTTAAGGAAAAGAAAGAGAGGTATTTTTTATGAGAGTAGGAGTTTTGATAGAGATTTTCCGGGATACGGATGTGGATGCCAAATTCGCGGAGCTGCGTTCCATGGGGATGGAGAGCTGCCAGCTTGTGTGCTGGGATAAGGAAATTATGAATCAGGAGACTGCAGATAAGGTGAATGCAGCTGCTGAGCATCACAAAGTAGATATCACGGCATTCTGGTGCGGCTGGGAAGGTCCGAGAGTATGGGATTTCTATGACGGTCAGCTTACCTTGGGCCTGGTTCCTGAGGCATTTCGTTTCGAGAGGGTGAAAATGCTGCAGAAGGGCATTGCATTTGCCTCCATGATCCATGTAAAGGATGTGGCTACACATGTGGGATATATGCCTGAAAATCCTTATGACCCCAATTATGCAGGCGTTCTTGCATGCCTGAAGGAACTGGTGAAACAGTGTAAGGAAAACGGACAGAATTTCCTCTTTGAGACAGGACAGGAGACACCGGTTACGCTGAAAAGAGCTATCCAGGATATTGAGAAAGAACTGGGCAAAGGCAATGTGGGCATTAACCTGGACCCTGCAAACCTGGTAATGTACGGTAAAGCCAATCCTGTAGATGCTCTGGAGGTGTTCGGCGAGTATGTCATGGGTATTCATGGCAAGGATGGAAGATATCCAACAGACGGTCATATGCTGGGAGAAGAAGTGCCGCTGGGACAGGGTAAGGTAAACTACCCCGCGTTTGTGGCTAAACTGAAAGAGATCGGATATGCCGGAGATATCACCATTGAGCGTGAGATATCCGGTGAGGAACAGAAAAAAGATATTGTTATGGCAAAAGCGGTTCTGGATGAACTGCTGAAATAAAAAAAGAAAAGACACCGCCTGCACGGCTACATGATTTCCGCAAGATACGGAACTGCGCTGCTGCAAAAAGGCGGTGTCTTTTTTTGTTTCGATTCATTTCTGCGGCGTCCCTTTTGCCGGGGGCGTCTCTTCTTTTTCCAGATAAGGCCGGAAGATGCGGTACAGCAGGAAAGAGTCAATATAGGCCGTGAGAGCAAAGCCGAAGAAGAACCAGCAGCACGCGTAAAGCGGCATCAGCTCAAGGTCCTGATAGGTCATGTACATAGGCAGAATCGTAATGACAGCAATGGCCAGCGTAGACGGAAAATGCATGAAGGCAAAGAGAAATGCATTTTTCAGCAGTTTCCCGGCTGTGTTGGCAAAAGCGGCGATCACGGGAAATATATATAGAGCCACAATGACCAAGAGGCCCATAAGTGCCTCTGACATGTAAAGCAGAATTTTGCCGTAGGAGGATGCCCCCTGTGTCTGCATAAGAAAGCGAAGGTTCAGGATCAATATGACGCCCGCCAGCAGAATGCCAAGCCAGATTACCAGAGACTGGAGGAAATTTTGTTTAAACGCACGGAAAAATGTTTTGGATGTGCTGCTGTCATTTCCTTTGACCATACGAAGCGTGCAGTGATACAGCGCTGTTATGGCCGGCCCTATGGTGACAATAGGGATGCAGCAGACAATGAAAAGGAGATTGGCCACCACCAGGTCCCCGATCCTGCTGAGAAAAATGTGAACAACATTGTCTTCGTTTAAAAGATTCATAATTCCCGCCCTTTCTGATATGAACAATTTCGATGTGATTCTAAGGGCTATTCTAGCATTAAATGGTGAAGAATGCAATTGCGGTATGTAATTTTGAGTGAAATAATAGAAAAAACAGGAAAAATGTAAAAAATATGGAATAATGTTATATGTTTTAGACTTAATGTATTCTTGATATGTGAGAATAGACCCGTCATTGTGACGAAAACTACCAAAAGTATATGGAAAACAAAGCATATATAATAATTAAACTGCAAGGAAAAGCCGATGAAATCAACGAAAAATATAAAAATAGCACAAACATATAACATTATGACATATTATAAAAACATATAACCATTTAACATTATTCCATGTGCAACTATAATAAGGCTATCACTCAGAGATACAGCAAAAACTGTTATTCTGACGAAAACTTTAATGCAAAAGGAGGAGCAAGTATGAAATTCAGAAAGGTAGCAGCATTATCACTGGCAAGCGTAATGGCACTTTCACTGGCAGCATGTGGAGGAAACAGCGGCGGAGACAGCAAAGGTACAGATGACACCGAAACAAAAACAGAAGGTGAGAAAACTGACGGCGAAAAGACAGAAAGCAGCAGCTCCAGCGGCGCAGAACTTTCCGTATCCATCTGGGATACCAACCAGGAACCGGGTATCAAAGAGATTCTGGCAGATTTCACAGAGCAGACAGGAATCAAGACAAAACTCTCCGTTGTAAAATGGGACGAGTATTGGACCATGTTAGAGGCAGGCGCACAGGGAGGTTCTCTTCCGGATGTATTCTGGATGCACTCAAACGAGAGCCAGAGATATATGTCCAATGACATGCTTCTTGATCTGACCGACAAGATCAAAGACAGTGATAAGATTGACCCGGAAAACTACCCGTCCGATATCTGGGGCCTGTATACATACGAAGACAAATATTATGCAGTTCCTAAGGACGTAGATACAATTGCTCTCTGGTATAACAAAGCAATGTTCGACGAAGCCGGACTGGAATATCCTACTTCAGAGTGGACATGGGATGACGTGACAGAAGCAGCTAAGAAGCTGACAAAAGAGGACGGCAGCCAGTATGGTATGGCATTGAGAAACGATAACAACCAGGCTGGTTACTATAACATGATCTATGATAACGGCGGAACGGTTATCAGCGATGACAAGAAAACATCAGGATGGGATGATCCGAAGACCATCGAAGCTATGCAGCAGCTGGAAGAGTGGATCAAAGCAGGCGTTATGCCTTCTATCGAGACCATGTCTGAGAACGGTGAAGATGTTCTGTTCCAGTCAGGCAAAGTTGCTATGGTATTCCAGGGTTCCTGGATGCTGGCAGCATATCGTGACAATGAGTACACAGCAGCAAACTGTGATGTTGTAGAACTTCCGAAGAATGCCAAAACAGGCAGAAGATCTTCTATCTATAACGGCCTCGGATGGGCAGCATCAGCAAACGGCGAGCACACAGACGAAGCTTGGCAGCTCATCGAATACCTGGGATCCAAAGAAGCTCAGGAAAAACAGGCTGAACTTGGCGTTACAATGTCCGCATACACAGGTACTTCTGATGCATGGGCAAAATCCGCTGACTTTAATTTACAGGCATACCTGAACATGATGGATGACATGGTTATCAGACCATACTCCAAAACAACAGTTACCTGGGAAAATGAAGACAACGAGATCTTAAAGAGCGTATACACCGGTGAAAAGAGCATGGAAGATGCCTGCAAGGAAATGGCAGAGCAGATGAATGAGAAATTAGCCGAGGAGTAATCAAAGAGAAGCTGAATTGACCGAGGATTAAACTGCAGGCAGGTTCGTAAGAATCTGCCTGTATTTGGAAAAGGAGTGAGTGGCGTGGCTAGTAATGGGAATGCAAAGAAGCAAATGAAAACCAGCAGGGAACGCAGCGAGTTTTTGTGGGGCTGGCTGTTTATCCTTCCAACTGTGATTGGACTGGTTGTTTTAAATATAATCCCGATTTTCCAGACTTTATACCAGAGTTTCTTTAAAACAGGAGACTTCGGAAAAGGAAATATTTTTGTTGGACTTGATAATTATGCAAAGGTTTTCGGAGACCATGAGGTATGGCAGTCTCTGATCAACACATTTAAATATGCAATTGTAGAGGTTCCTTTCTCTATTATAATAGCCCTGGTTCTGGCAGTTTTACTGAACAGAAAAATGAAGGGACGTGGTATATACCGTACTATCATCTTCCTCCCAATGGTTGCAGCTCCTGCAGCGGTTGCCATGGTTTGGAGATGGCTGTTCAACTCAGATTTCGGTCTGCTCAACAACGTGTTCCACACAAATGTAAAATGGGTGTCTGATCCCAAGATCGCAGTATTCTCCATTGCTGTCATCGGTATATGGTCTATCATTGGTTACAACATGGTACTGTTTATATCCGGTCTGCAGGAGATTCCCCATGACTATTATGAGGCGGCAGAGATTGACGGAGCAACAGGCATCAAGAGCTTTTTCCATATTACAGTACCCCTGTTATCCCCCACAATCTTCTTTGTTCTTGTAACACGTGTCATCGGTTCCCTTCAGGTATTCGATTTAATGTACATGGTAATGGATAAATCCAACCCGGCTCTGGAAAAGACCCAGTCCCTGGTATACCTGTTCTACAAATACGCGTTCATCAACAAGAACATGGGCTATGGCGCAACTATCGTTATCCTGCTTCTGATCATCACCATGATCATCACGGTGTTCCAGATGATAGGGCAGAAAAAATGGGTGTTCTACAACTAGAAAGGGGGATGCAGTATGGATAGTATGGAAAGAAAAAGCAAAATGATAAACATCCTCATTCATATAATCTTGATCCTGGTATCAATAACAATGCTGATACCGTTTGTATGGATGATTCTCACAGCGTTTAAATCAGTGACAGAGGCAACATCCGTTAACCCCTTTGTCATCTTCCCGAAGGTATGGAGAACAGATGCATTTACCTCCGTTATGGAGAACATGAACTTCCTGATCCTGTATAAGAATACACTGCTTCTGATCCTGTTCCGTGTTATCTGCGCGGTACTGACAGCTACTTTGGCAGGTTATGCTTTCGGACGTCTGCATTTTAGAGGAAGAGACTTCTGTTTCTCCCTGGTACTTCTGCAGATGATGGTTCCGGTTCAGATCTTCATCATTCCCCAGTACCTGATGGTAAGTAAAATGGGAATGCTGAATACTATTTTCGCACTGGTATTCCCCGGTATGGTTACCGCATTCGGTACCTTCCTGCTCCGCCAGGGCTACATGGGACTTCCTAACGACCTGGAAGAAGCAGCAAGGCTGGATGGATGTAATATCGGACAGACATTTCTCTATATCATGGCACCGCTTACCCGGTCCAGCATGGTTGCCCTGGGAATCTTTACGGCAGTGTTCGCGTTCAAAGACCTGATGTGGCCGATGATCGTCAACACAGACAAGGATATGCTGGTTCTGTCTTCCGCACTTGCAAAAATGCAGGGACAGTATACTTCAAAATTCCCGGAACTGATGGCAGCTTCCCTGATTGCCTGTATTCCGATGATCGTCCTCTATATGATCTTCCAGAAACAGTTCATCGAAGGTATTGCAACCAGCGGTGGTAAACTTTAAGAAAATCAAGGCCGGCGTAATAAGGTGTTATTGCGCCGGCCTGTTTTTAAAATCCGGCCGCACTCAATGAAATAACTAAGCGCGGATCGAAATAAAAGGAGAAGAATATGGCGATTAGATTTCATGAAAAGACAAAAGAATTTCATATTTTTAATGGAGAAGTAAGTTATCTCATGAGGATCATGGAAAATGGACAGTTGGAGAATCTGTATTACGGAAAGGCTGTCCGCGATAAGGAGGACTTCAGCTATCTTCACGAGGAAGCCATGCGCTCCCAGATGTCCGTTTGCATTCCGGAGCCGGGTATTTTATCCATGCAGTATACAAGGCAGGAATATCCGGTGTATGGAACCGGCGACTACAGAAGCCCTGCTCTCACGATTCTGCAGGAAAACGGCAGCAGAATCGTGGACTTTTCCTATGTATCTCATGAGATTTACAGAGGAAAGAAAGCGATCACGCCTCTTCCGGCTACCTATACGGAGTCTGAGGATGAGGCAGAGACGCTGGAAGTCACACTTCACGATGATGTGACAGATACAGATATGGTGCTTTCCTATACGATCTATGAGGACTATCCGGTGATCACCCGAAATGTCCGTTTTGAGCAGAAAGGTGCACAGAAGATTGTCCTGGAGCGGGCCATGAGTGCCAGTGTGGAATTTTTGGATATGGATTATGAGTTGGTGCAGTTATCCGGCGCATGGTCCAGAGAGCGGTATGTGAAAAACAGAAGGCTGGATATGGGTATTCAGTCTGTGCATGGGTCAAACGGCACATGCAGCGGCGCGGAACACAACCCGTTCATCGCACTGAAACGCCCCCACACCACAGAGAACCAGGGTGAGGTCTACGGATTCAGCCTGGTGTACAGCGGAAACTTCCTGGCACAGGCAGAAGTCTCCACGTTTGATATGACAAGGGTTATGCTGGGTATCAATCCGGAGGATTTTGCATGGGAGCTTGGTCAGGGCGAGAGCTTCCAGACACCTGAGGTGGTTATGGTATACAGCGACCAGGGCCTGAATAAGATGAGCCAGGCATACCACAGACTGTACAGGAAACGTCTCATGAGGGGTACCTGGAGAGACAAGGCGCGCCCAATCCTGCTCAACAACTGGGAAGCCACATATTTTGATTTTAATGAGGAAAAAATATTAACCATAGCAAAGAAAGCAAAAGAGGCCGGTGTGGAGCTGTTCGTCCTTGACGATGGATGGTTCGGGGCCAGGAATGATGACTACAGAGGTCTTGGCGACTGGTACGTCAACCTTGAAAAGCTGCCGGACGGCATCTCCGGTCTTTCACGTAAGGTGGAGGAGCTGGGGCTGAAGTTTGGTCTCTGGGTGGAACTGGAGATGGTGAACAAGGACAGTGACCTGTACCGGGCACATCCGGACTGGCTGATCGGTGTGCCGGGCCGCTTTGAGTCACACGCAAGGCATCAGCATGTACTTGACTTCTCCAGAAAAGAAGTGGTAGATTATATCTACGAAATGATCTCTAAGATACTGCGGGAATCCTCCATCTCCTACATCAAGTGGGATATGAACCGTTATATGACAGAGCCTTTCAGCAGAGGGGCAGACGCCTCCCAGCAGGGTAAGGTGATGCATAAATACATTTTGGGCGTGTATGACCTGTATACCCGCCTGACCACAGAGTTCCCTGACATCCTGTTTGAATCCTGTGCCAGCGGCGGAGCCAGGTTTGATCCGGGCATGCTGTATTTTGCGCCGCAGACCTGGACCAGTGATGATACGGATGCCAGTGAGAGGACCAAGATCCAGTACGGTACTTCTTATGTATATCCTGTTGTCAGCATGGGCTCCCACGTGTCAGCAGTGCCGAACCATCAGATGCACCGTATGACGCCCATCGAGACAAGGGCGAATGTGGCGTACTTCGGAACATTCGGCTATGAACTGGATCTGAACCTGCTGTCAGAGGCAGAACTGGAGAGCGTGAAAAAGCAGGTTGCGTTCATGAAGGAATACAGGGAGCTGATTCAGGTGGACGGCGATTTCTACCGTCTGCTGAGTCCTTTTGAGGGAAATGACACGGCATGGATGGTAGTGGCCCGGGATAAATCCCAGGCAGTTGCCGCGTTCTACCAGAGAATGAACAAGGTAAATGCATCCTGGCTCAGGCTGAAGCTCCAGGGACTGGATGCGGATACACTGTATGAGGTGAGCTGTGATCTGGCTCCTTCCGCATCTTATGATGACAATATAGCGAAAATATATGGATTACGAACAGATGAAGATATGGTGAAAACCTACTGCGCATACGGCGATGAGCTGATGCAGGTGGGTATACCGATTGACAGGGAAGATTTGAACAAAAAGGGCGGAGATTTTGCATCCCTGCTCTATACCCTGAAAAAGGTAACTGACTAGAATGATGCGGCGGGAATGTTCAGGGTAGTGTTCCCGGACATTTCCGCCGTTTTTTAACTGCGGCAATGGTGTTTGTCCATTGTCATCTATGCATGCAGAAGGAGGGATTGCGTTGAAACACACAACCGGATTTACGAGTTCGGCCAGATACAGATGCCTGGAAGATTTGCAGAGGGAAGCTGTGGAGCTATGTCTTATTTACTGCGGCTGGGAATACTGCGACCCGGGGCACCGTTTCGGGCCGAATAAGAGGACTTCTTATGTATTGCATATTGTGAGGGAAGGTAAGGGAACTCTGGAGATATATAAAAAGAAATATAACCTGAGCGCAGGGGACGCGTTCCTGATTCCGCCCAGCACGGAGGCATGGTATGAGGCTGACCAGGATGACCCGTGGTCTTATATGTGGGTGGGCTTTACCGGGTTTAAGGCTGAGGAATGTGCCAACGGTGCGGGATTTTCAGTGAAGACGCCTGTGCATAAGGTTGAGTGTATGGGGGTGCTGAATGAATATATTGATGCAATGCTGGAGGCGCACCAGCTCTCCTACACGGACGAGCTGAGGAGAAACGGGCTTCTGATGCTGTTTTTTTCCGCGCTGATTGACGAGCACAGGAAGAATATTCCGGGTTCGGGCAGTCCGCATCCGTATCCCGGTTCTGTGTATGTGAAACATGCAATGGAGTATATTTCCTTTAATTATAACCAGAAGATCAAGATCAATGAGCTTGCGGATTACATTGGTGTGAACCGGAGTTATCTGACAAGCAGCTTCAAGAAAGCCATAGGATGTTCACCCCAGGAATATCTGGTGAACCTGCGTATGGAAAAAGCAAGGTCCCTGCTGAAGAACACAGATATGCAGATCAATGCCATTGCCAATTCCGTGGGCTATGTGGATCAGCTGGCTTTTTCCAAAATATTTAAACAGCATTATGGAATGAGCCCGAGAGCTTACAGAGAGGAAGAAGAAGAACTGGTGATCAAAAATAAAAAAGGTGATTATGAGGGAGCGCCCTTATAAGGGAAAAAGATATCCGCCGGCAGAGATGCCGGCGGGTATCTTTTTCCCTATTATCCCTCTTTTCGATAGGCGGCAGGTGAGAGGCCGAAGTATTTCTTGAACATGGCAGAGAACTGAAAGGGGCTGGAAAAGCCCACTGACGCGGCAATGGTCGACACGGGCTGTTCTGTTCTGAGAAGCAGGGTGGAGGCACGTTCCATTCTCAGCGCTTTTAAATATTCCCTGGGAGTCTGCCCATAGGCTGCCTTGAAAACAGAACACAGGTAATTGGGATGAATATGGAGTACATCCGCCACATCCTGTATTTTGATGGGCTCGCTGTAGCAGGAGTCAATAAAGGCCCTGGCATCCTGCGCATAATCTTTTTCCCGGATGGAGGAGGGACAATGGCAGGCCTGTGTTTCAATCAGGCGTGCGAACAGGTGGAGCATACGGCTGTTCACTTCCAGACATTTCTCCGGCTGGGAGACAGGGAAAAACTGTTCGCCGGGATACTCATTTCTGCTGTAGGACCTGACATTCTGCAGCCGGGGATCTGTGACAGTGAGTATAGATAATATCAGGCGCTCCAGTTCATCCGGGGGCAGGCAGATATCCGTAACCCTGTCTTTGCCGAACAGCATTTCCACAAAGGGGCTGCGGGAATCGCAGAAAAAACCGATCCAGGTGTATTTCCATGGGTCTGTGCGGGAGGCCTGATAGTGCCCGGAAGTGCCGGAGGGGATATAGAAAGCCTGTCCGGCGCGGACGTTGTAGGTTCTTCCCTCAGTCTCCAGAGTGCCGCTGCCTTTCAGGACAAAATGGATGAGGTGGTAGGGTTTCATATAAAATCCATACTGATAGCCGGGACTGCACTCCTGGATGCCGCAGTGGTTGAACTGCAGGGACAGGAGACTGACGGCAGTCCGGTGGATCAAAAGGTCCCTGTTTCCGAGCATAACAGCACTTCCTTTCTCTTGTATTGTGGATGATAGTCTGCTCCGGCTTTCGTGCTGGGTTTCGCAGGACTTTGAATAGTGATATTTTATCACGGGAGGCAGTAAAATTCGAGGGGATGTGGCGAAGATGTTGGATTTTGACAGGTATTTCTTAGAAAACCATATGTCCATTTTGCGGAGGGTCTGTTATCCTTCAAACAGGTAATAAACTGGGGAAAGGAAGTGCTCAAATTGGAAGTGATGGAAGTCAGAGATTTGAAAAAGGAGTATAGGACTGTCAAAAAGGAGGAGGGAATCCGGGGGAGTATCCGCCATCTTATCAAACCCAGGTATGGGAAAAAGGAGGCTGTGAAGGGGGTGTCTTTTTCCATTGCGCAGGGGGAGAGTGTGGCGTTTTTGGGCGCAAACGGGGCCGGGAAATCCACCACGATCAAGATGCTCACAGGGATTCTGAAGCCCAGCGGGGGTGAGGTGTCCATTATGGGAAAGAACCCGTTTTGTGACAGGATGGAGAACGCGAAGAAGATCGGTGTGGTATTTGGACAGAAGACACAGCTTTGGTGGGATATTCCGGTGATCGAGACTTTTCGGCTGCTGAAAAATATCTATGAGATACCGGATGACAGGTACGAAAAAAATATGCGGGAATTCCGGGAGATTCTGGATTTGGACGCATTTCTGGGGCAGCCGGCCAGGAAGCTCTCGCTGGGGCAGCGGGTGCGGGCAGATATGGCGGCGGCACTTCTGCATGAGCCGCCAATCCTCTTTCTGGATGAGCCTACCATTGGACTTGATGTGGCGGTGAAGCAGAAGATTTATGCGTTTCTGCGAAGAATCAATGAGGAGAAGAATACGACGATTCTGCTGACCAGCCATGACCTGAATGACCTGGAATCCCTGTGCGGGCGTTTGATCATTCTGGAGCAGGGGGAGATTTTATTTGATGACAGGATGGATAAGATTTTTGAACAGTATCCTGAAGGGACCACGCTGGAGCAGATCGTGATCGGGCTTTTTAACAGGAGGAGCTGCGGATGAAGAAGTACATGGCTTATATGCGGTGCGGGTTTTTGGAGGGATGTGCGTACCGGAGCAATTTTATTACGGGGATGCTGGCTAATTTTATCCAGGCTGCAGTGCTCTATTATGTATGGAGGAGTATTTTCAGGTATCAGGGGGTGGTAAATGGGTATACCTGGGAAATTATGAGAAAGTATGTGTTTGTAGCCTTTTTGTGTAACTGTTCCTTTTCTTTTGGATTTGAGATGAATACGGCGAAGAGGATCATAAAGGGGGATATCATTCTTGATCTGCTCAAGCCGGTGCCTTACAGGGGAATGCTTTTTTTCAGGATGCTGGGGACAGCCGGGATGGAATTCGGGGTGACGCTGATACTTGTCGGGTGTCTGTATCTGTCGGTGAACGGTGCGGCGGGAATCCGTTTGGAGAGGGTACTGCTGTTTTTGGTGTCCCTGTTTTTGGGAATGGGGATAAAGTTTGGGATACAGTATTTGTTTTCCCTGCTGTGTTTTTATACGGATAATTCTTATGGGGTGACTAAGGCCAGGGAGGTGCTGACCAACTTTTTTTCCGGGGCGATCCTGCCGCTTGTGATGTTTCCCGGGGGGCTTAGAAGGGTTGTGGAGGTGCTGCCTTTTCAGGGAATCGTATTTACGCCATGCAGCATTTTTATAGGGACTTTTTCCATGGAGGAGAGTCTTCGGGGGATTGCGGTGCAGGCTGTTTGGATTGGGATTTTGTGGGTGTGCGGGGCACTTTTTTGGAAGAAAGCATCAGGGGTCATTTCCCTGTATGGAGGGTGAGAGATGAGGAGATGGAGGCATTATCTGAGGATGTATGGGCAGATTCAGATGCAGAATATGAAGTCCCTGGCTGAGTACAGGACGGATTTCCTGATGATGGTATTTTTTACCGGGTTTTCTCAGGTTTGTAATCTGGGGGTGCTTGGGATCATTTACAGTAATATCCCTGAGGTGGGGGGCTGGAAGCTGTGGGAGATACTGCTTTTGTACAGTTTTCTGTTGTTCTCGGAGGGGTGTATTAACTTCTTTTTTCAGGGAACCTGGAAGATTGCGGAGATGATCAATATGGCGGATCTGGACCGGTTTCTGGTGCGGCCGCTTCCCGTGGGGCTGCAGCTTCTCACGGCCAGGATTGATTTTGACGGGCTGAATAAGATGGGGATTGCGGCGGCTGTGTTTGCTCTGGGGGCAAGTCACTGTAATATCAGGTGGAGTTTGTGGAAAATTGTCTGTCTGGCGGTATTTCTTGTGGAATGTTGTGTGATTCGTGTGTGTATGATCTGGATTGCAAGCTGTGCCTCATTTTGGATGGAGGGAGGGAAGAACAGTTTGAATTTCTTTGCTATTTCCATTGGGGAGATGGCGAAATATCCGCTGATCATTTATCCGCCTGTACTGCAGGGGATATTTGCGTATTTGATTCCGTATGCGTTTGTCAGTTACTATCCGGTGGGGTATCTGCTGGGAAAGAGCGGGATGCGTGCCGGGGTGATGGTTATGCCGGCAGTGTGTGCGGTGATGGCGGGGGTGGCTGTTATTGTGCTTAAGAGGGGGCTTGGGAGGTATGAGAGTAGTGGGAATTGAGATGGGACAGGATTGTTTCGGGGAATGCGGATGAATTTAAAAATATTAAAATAATGCAGGGTATAACATTGCGAATATATTGTGAAGAAATATTTTTGTCATACTGGATGTGCAAAGTCATATTTGCACATTCTTGGCATAAATAGTATAATTTTGGTATTCTGTAAATACATGTTGACATTTAACACGAAATGGAGTATGGTGAGTTTAAGATAAATATTCGATAATAGTAAAGCTGTCGAAAGGCAGTGACACAAAGCTAAAGGGTCTAAGGTCTAACAAGCATGACTATGACAGCCAGTTGCCGTATTATTTTTTGTAAGGTGATTTTTATACCTTGCTTTATTTTGATACGCTTCTGCCTGCAAATTGCTGCAGGCAGTTTTTATTTCGGGGAAAAGTGTATCCCGAGGTAAAAAACCGGTAGATACTTGTCACAGGATAAGTATGTTCTTTTTGTACGAAAAAATGAAAGAACGCCCCTGCCGGAGGCAGCAGAATCCTTTAGGTTTGTGCAAAGTTCAGGCATAGCGCCGGAGTTTGCCGCACAAACATCCGAAACTGAAAAAAATCAGGAACCGCGCGAGAGTATGCCTAGGCATACTCTCTTTGTTATTATACCTATAATAACAAAAACATCCTGAAGACATAAAATATAATTCCGTGCGGCCAAAAATTTCAGAGGTGAGAGAATTGAGTGAAGAAGAGAAGAAAACAAAGAGCACCGGTGAGATGGTCACTGATAATGCCCTAAAACTTCAGAAAGCGGTACTGAGACAGAAAATCATGATCGGAGCCCTTGTAGGTGTTATAGCAGTGGGCGGTGCCGGTGCAGCGGGGTATAAGCTCGGATGGTTTGGCGGAGACAATGACAAGGCACAGGAGGAGCAGGTATCAGCGGATATTGATCCAAATGCAGGGGACTGGGACGGAACTATCCCGGAGGCCCCGAAAGGCGATCCCAATGCGGAGAATATAGAATTACCGGGATATCCTAAGATATATATTCCTGCAGGACAGACAGATGTGGATGTGGCATTTTCCAACCCGGAAGGGAACCCCTGTTATTTTACATTCCAGCTTGTGCTCAAGGACAGCGGGGAAGTGCTTTATGAATCAAAACAGGTGCCTCCCGGGGAGGCGATTACAACAGCTACATTGAGCAAGGCTTTGGATGCAGGGGAATATGCGGCTGAACTGAGAATCACAACGGCAAGTATTGTGGACTTATCCCCCATGAACGGAGCAAATATGGAGACCGTGCTCGATGTGAGATAAGGGTGGTGTTTCATGGACAGCAGGAATTGGAGAGGGATTGTAATTTCTGTAATCACGTCAGCGGTACTTGTAGTTGGAAATACGGGGATGGCCTTTGCTGACGCGGAGCAATTTAATGAAGACGGGGAAGCAGATCCTGCAGTATCACAGGAGCTTGTCCGGGATGTGGACGGAAATTGGATTTTAGCAGATATAGAAGAACCTCAGGACTTTGATGAAGAAGAGGAAACAGAAGATAGTCTTCAGGAAGAAAATGAGGAAGAAAAGGATGAAGTCAACAGAGTGCATCATCACGATGAATTCTGTGGCTATAGAGAGGCAGTGCCGGAAATACCATGCGACCATGAGTGTGTGGATACGGATGGGGACGGCATTACAAATCATTGTCCGGAATGTGCGTACCGGCCTGCAGTTGAAGCGGTTCCCTGCAAGTATGAGCTGGAAAAGCTGAAAGCAGAAGAAGAGCTGAAAAAGCAGCAGGAGCTGGAGGAACAGCAGGAAAGTAAGGATTTGGAGGAGGAAGACCAGGATTCAGAGCAGCAGGGGGAAGATGACCCCGAAAGTGAAAATCCTGAACAGAAGGATTCCAAACCGGAAGAATCCGGGGAAACAGACGGACAAAATAATAAGAAAGAAGATGAGAACGGAGGAGAAGAAAGCGGTGACAGTCAGAAAGATACACCGTCCGGAATAACAAATCAGGGCCAGAAGGATAATATTTCCCATATGGATGAAGAGGCCCATGAGGTGACCTCACCTCAAACGGAAGGACAGGAGGATATTTCTGAGGAAACAGACGCAGAAGATGAAGAGACAGCGGATACCGGTGAAAAGGATGAAGGAGAATCCATAGATGGAATGGAAGATATGGAGAATACCCCGGAAGACCTGGATGCTGAAAAAGAACCGCTGCCGTCAAATGAACCTGTATATGAAGTCGAAATTCCTTCACAGGTAAAACTGACAGATGACACGGACAGCTTTACGATTCAGACTAAGAAATTGATACCGGAAGAGGATGGCGAGCTTGTAGTCACAGTGGAAGGAACTGAGAGCAGAGACAGGAAGAACTTCGCATTGTACTGCGGAGAAAACAGTTGGGAATACCGGCTGGAGATAGCCGGAAACTTGATTACACCGGAAGAGAATCACGCGATTCTGGATGGATGGAGTGAGGCACAGGATGTGAATATTCTGCCGGAAAATAATATTGATTTGTGTGCGGGGGAATATTCGGGAGTGCTGGTGTTCCATGTGGTGTATGAGAGTAGAGTCGAGAATTTTGAAATGGAAATTAATTAAAATTATAATTTAGGAGGATTTGGTTATGAAGAAAAAAGGGTTAGTAGCTATGGGATTGGCAGGGGTTATGACGATTGGGATGTGTGTGCCGGTGTTGGCAGATACAGATGTCACAAGTGATAAAGGAACAGGTGATGCAAAAATAACCTACACTGAGCCAGAAGTATACAGTGTTACAATACCTGCTACGATAACAATGGCATCAGCAGATACAAAACAGGATATCTCAATATTAGTTGCCCAAGATACACTTAAATTAGCAAGTGGTAAAAAGCTAAGAATAACTTCTAGTGTAGATACGGATCTAAATTTAGTAATGACTGAAAAAGACAATACTACAACAATTAATGCAGAAGTTACAAAACCTAATACAGACTCAAATTATTTTGACAAAGATCATAAAAATCCAGTTAAGTATGAGATTCAGAAGCCATCTACTGTTGATTATGCAGGCGAGTATACAGGGACGATTACCTTTACAGTAAGTGAGGATACTGGAGTGTAAAATAGTTTAGTGAGAACTATAAAATGATTTAAATTAAAAAAATAGCTCCTTTTTGATAAGAATCGGGAAATGAAAATTCTTATCAAAAAGGAGTATTTTTATCTTAAAAACAAAGGAATAAATCTGGAAGAACATATCTGAAAAAGACATCTACATCGTTGTGGACAACTATTCTCTCCTGAAAGGTAATTCCCTAGATATCCTTCAGGAGATTATGGAAGCGGTATTGGAACAGTTCTTGAGTGTAAAAATATCATAAATAAAAATCTTTCGATAGTCAAAGATTGTTATCCAGAGCATTTGTTATGAGGTAGTAGTGTCTTTCCGGATTCGATATCTTTGGCTTCATTTTTTTATAACATTTTAATTGTTTTTTGATTTAGTTATTTTCCGGTATTGACGGTTCAATCCTTCTATAATATATCGTGTACATGATACAACTGTCGTACTACATTTTACAGAAAACTCAGAGCATTTGGTATTATATAGTATCCTTCCGGAATTTCCGCGGCGAAACCCCGGTACATTTCCGAAACACCCGAGAATAATACCCCGCGTCCGTAAACCCCGCGCTAAACGCCGCATCCGTGATACTATACTCCTCATCCCGCAGATAAGGGATGCTCTGTTCCACCCGATAGCGCAGCAGATAATCAAACAAAGACTCATTCATATGTTTCTTAAAAAAACGACAGCACTCACTCTTACAGATATGCACGGAATCTGCAATATCTGTAAGGGTGATTTTCTTATCATAATTCTCATGAATAAACCCCAATATAGTCTTAAGCCTTGCCAGCTCCTTAGGATTCAGCGATTCCGCCTCCTGATTAAAAGCCCCCTGATGGCGCAGCAAAACCAGCCAAATCTCCGACAACAGCATCTGCACCTCCATCTCATAAAAATCCGGCCTCTCCAAATCCAGCTCTATGACCTTCTTCATTTTCTCCCTGATATCCCCATGCCACTCCTCACTCCCGTCAAACCAAAGCGCCGAGAACTCATGTCCATTTACCACCAGGTCCACGTATTTTGTCTGTATCAGACTCTTCTCGAACCCATACACAATCTTGGGGTCAAAGGTAATACTCCAGTAATGGCAGTCCTTCCCCTCAACCATATGCCCGCTGTGCAGTGTATTGGCATTGCCGAACATCACGTCCCCCTCCTGCAGATGAAAATCCGCTCCGTTCACCTGGTAGATCATCTCCCCGTCCTCCACCAGTGTCATCTCAATCTCCGAATGCCAATGCCAGGAAAATGTTCCGAATTCATAGTCCGTAATACACTCTTTACTCACCAGTACAGGAAATGTAAAGTCCCCATGCGCCTTAATTTCCCTCTGATTCCTGTTTGTCTGTATCTGCATCCTTTTTCCTCCCCGGTAAAACGCCAAAATCTCAATATCATCCATATATTCTTCAAGATATTCCTAGAAATTCACCCAATATCTACATTATAATACAAGTAAAGTATGAGTCAAGAAAAACGGGAGGTATTTTACAATGTTTGAAAATGAAAAAGCAGTTGCAACTCTGAAAACAGTTTACGGTGAAGAGAAATTGCAGATGGAGCAGGAGCGCTACAATCATCTGTACCGGGAATTTGTGAAAGCATTTGGCGAAGGTGAAGCTGACTTCTTCACATCACCAGGAAGAACAGAGATCCTGGGCAACCATACGGACCACAACCATGGTAAGGTGCTGACCGGAAGTATTGCTATGGATACGATTGCTGCGGCAAGGAAGAACGGCACCTCACTGGTTCACGTGATCAGCGAGAATTATAACCAGAGCATTACTGTTGATTTAGACAATATGGACACAACCTGCAAATGCCAGGGAACACTTTCCCTGCTAATCGGTATGTTTGAGGGATTTGTGAAAAAGGGATATAAAGTGGAAGGCTTTGACGCATATGTGTCCACAGATGTTATCGGCGCAGCAGGGGTAAGCTCATCCGCATCATTTGAAATGCTTATCTGTGCTATCGTTGATTATTTCAGCAATGACGGAAAAATAGATTATGTTGAATACGCTAAGATCGGCCAGTACGCAGAGCATGAATATTGGGAAAAACAGTCCGGTCTGCTGGATCAGATGGCGTGTGCAGTGGGCGGTGTGATCACCATTGATTTCAAAGAGGAAATGCCGAAAGTAGAGAAGCTGGATTTCGGATATGACCAGCTTGGATATGACCTGATCATTGTAAATACAGGAAAAGGCCATGCGGATTTAAGTGCAGAGTATTCTTCTGTCCCCATCGAAATGAAAAAAGCAGCACAGGTTATGGGCAAAGAAGTGCTCGCCGATGTGGATGAAAAAGAGTTTATGCAGAATCTGAACAAAGTCAGAAAAGAAGCCGGAGACAGAGCTGTTATGCGCGCACTGCATTTCTTCGCGGAGCAGAACCGTGTGGATGCTGCAGTGAAAGCAATCAAAGAAGAGGATTACGATACCTTTTTACAGTGTATCACCAAATCCGGTAATTCTTCCTGGAAATGGCTGCAGAACTGTTTTGCAACTAAGGATGAGACAGAACAGGCGGTTCCGGTAGCCCTGGCTCTGACAGAAATGTTCATCGAAGAGGCCGGAAGAGGTTACTGCAGAGTACATGGCGGCGGATTTGCCGGTGTGATCGCAGCAGTGCTTCCTAAAGATATGACAGCAGATTATGTAGAATACATGACACCATACATGGGTAAAGAAAATATTTATGTAATGCAGATTCGCCAGACAGGCGCAGTACATATGGATTTCTAAAATTTCTGAAGGCAGAATCATAAATAAGCCAGGGGAGTGAAGATAACGTAACAGCTCAGCAAAATTCAGACAGCTGAGCTGTTGCCGAATAACCATAACGGTTACTTCACTCCCCTGTTTTTTTATTCCAGCGGTTCCGTATCCCAGGTCCCATCCTCCCGAATCGTATACTGTCCATGTCCGGTAGAAGTATCTATCTTCTTTTCATGAAGCTGACGGTAAGCCCTGGGGCTTGTTCCATAATATTTTTCAAAAGTGCTGCCAAAATGCTGGCGGCTGTTGTATCCTGCATGGAACGCAATATCTGTCACGGACAGAGAACTGTTTGTCAGCAGAAAAGCAGCCTGTTCCAATCTTTTTCGGTTGACATAATCTGTAATCGTGCAGTGCATATGTCTGGAAAACAGGGATTGGAGATAAGATTTGTTAATTCCGGCGTAAGCAGCCAGTTCCGGAATCCGTATATCTTCTGTCAGATGCGCAGAGATATACAGTAAGGCTTTTTTCAGGTATACGGCACCTGTTGCCTTGTTATTTTCCAGAAGACACTGGGACAGCTCCAGCATGGTGCGGAAAAACAGCAGCCGGATAAGGTAATCCGTGTCCGGGGCAGTGAATTTGCGGGACATATGTACATCTTTGGAATACGGAATCTTCTGCTCTAACTGAGAAATCAGGTCTTTCAGGGAATACCCCAGATTTCCTGTGTCATTGGAAATCCAGATAGCCTTTTTGGAACGGCAGAAACGGTCAAAAGACGCACTTTCCCTCCTTGGTTCTAAGATGTCCAGTGTAGTCTTCTCCTCCTGGCAGCGAAACTCCAGATTCAGCAGGGAGCAGGGAGAACCCTTGGGAATCCATAAACGGTGAGGCACTTCAGCGTCCAGAAATATAAACTGTCTTTCTTCCAGACAGTGCGCTTCATGGTTTACATAAATATGACAATTTCCTTTTGTGACATACATGATTTCACAACTGGCATGGGCATGAGCGTGCATATCATATTCTGTCAGGGAAAGGGCGTAAAAAGCAGTTATGGAAATGAAATGATGTGTGGGATTAAAAATGCTCATGGCAGTTCTCCTTTCAGCGATCGCGCGGTCATCCGTATTCAGAATATCTATGAGGATGATAAGGTGACATGGTTTCCGGCGCTTATGCATTTTGGGTAGGATCATTTCGGTTACTTTTATTGTGAGAGCTGGCCCGTCGGTTGTCAAGAAAAATATATACGGCAATATCTTGCATTTTCAAATTTGCACAACAATACTTTCCACATCAATAAAAACCACCGTTTATAATAAACATCATAAAAACCAAAAGAAAAACGGGAGGTTATGTTATGAGTTTTAAAATAGCATTTATCGGAGCGGGAAGCCTTGTATTTGCAAGGACATTATTCACAGATATCATGTCAGTGCCGGAGCTTCGCGATGTGGAGATCGCATTTACAGATATCAATGGGGAGAACCTGGAGAGAACAAGAGCATTATGCCAGAGAGACCTGGATGCCAATGGAATCCCTGTGAAGATTCAGGCAACCACAGACAGAAGAGAGGCATTCAGAAATGCCCGCTACATCATTAACTGTGTACGTGTCGGCGGTCTGGAGGGCTTTGAGACAGATATTGAGATTCCGCTGAAATACGGTGTTGACCAGTGTGTAGGTGATACACTCTGCACAGGCGGAATCATGTACGGACAGAGAGTGATTGCTGCCATGCTGGATTTCTGTAAGGATATCCGTGAGGTGGCTGAGGAGGGAGCAATCATGCTCAACTACTCAAACCCCAATGCAATGGCTACCTGGGCCTGCAATAAATACGGCGGCGTGAAGACCATCGGCCTTTGCCACGGTGAGATACACGGCGAACTGCAGATTGCGGAAGTTCTTGGAATCCCCAGAGAAGAGCTGGATATTATCTGTGCAGGTATCAACCACCAGACATGGTATATTTCCGTGAAACATCACGGAGAAGATATGCTGCCGGAAATCCTGCCGGGATTTGAAGCGCATGAAAAATTCAGCGAAGAAGAAAAAGTGCGTATTGATATGCTGAAGCGTTTTGGCTATTATTCCACAGAATCCAACGGACACCTTTCCGAGTACGTTTCCTGGTACCGCAAACGTCCGGATGAGATCAAAGACTGGATCAATCTGGACAACTGGATCAACGGAGAGACAGGCGGATATCTGCGTGTGACCAGAGAGGAGAGAAACTGGTTTGATACCGATTATCCGAAGATCCTGGCTGAGGAGCCGAAGAAACTGGACGGTTCCGAGAGAGGAAAAGAGCACTGTTCTTACATCATTGAATCACTTGAAACGGGTAAAAAATACAGAGGACATTTCAATATGATGAATGAGGGCTGCATCACGAACCTTCCTTATGAAAGCGTAGTGGAAGTTCCCTGTTATGTAGATGGAAACGGCATCAGTGTTCCTAAGGTGGGAGACCTTCCTCTGGGATGCGCAGCAGTGTGTTCACAGTCCATCTGGGTTCAGAAATTGGCAGTAGAGGCAGCCGTGCATGGAGATGCAAAACTGCTGAAACAGGCTGCATTAATGGATCCGCTCACAGGTGCAGTCTGCAACCCGCCGGAAGTATGGCAGATGATCGACGAAATGCTGGTTGCGCAGGAACAATGGCTGCCGCAGTATAAAGAAGCCATTGCACAGGCAAAAGAGAACCTGGCAAAGGGCGATTTGATTCCTACGAAAGAAGGATATAAAGGAGCAGTGAGACTTCAGGAGAAATCTGTTGAGGAAGTTGCTGCGGAGCATGAAAAGAGGAAAATTACGGTATAAATATTGCCTCCATAATGCTATATTATAGTTAGAAAAGGAACAGGCGCACATAAAGCGGCTGACCTTAAGTAAGCAATAAGCCTGCCTGACGGTTAAGTACAGGGCAGGCTTATTGACGTTTGTCTGCTATTCTTATTTCATACGTTTATCCTGGCCGGAGATGTCAGATAATCTGTATCAGACAATATTAGATGTCTTTTTTACCGTCCCGCTCTTTTCCACCAACTGATCCAATGACTGGAAAGTATACCCCATCTCTTCCCATTTGCTCAGCAGTTCATCGAGAATCTGGGCATTTGTGCTGGAGGTGCTGTGCAGGAGTACGACGGCGCCGGGGTGGATCCTTCCGATAAGTTTACTGAAGGCCTCCTCTTTTGAAGGCTGCTTATCCTGATACCAGTCTACATAGGCAAGACTCCAGAAGAAAGTCTTATAGCCCAGTTCCTGTGCCATTTTCAGGTTGCTTTCACTGTATTTGCCCTGGGGCGGGCGATAGAACTTGGTCATGGGCTTACCGGTAGTCTCTGTGTAGAGGTCTTCCAACTCCTGAAGTTCCTTGGAGAAGGAATCTATGGTGGATATTTTGGACATATCCGGGTGATGGAAGGAATGATTGCCCACGGTGTGGCCTTCCTTGACCATCCGTTTTACCAGATCAGGGCTGGTGGAGATGAAATTTCCAACCACAAAGAAGGTGGCAGGGGCATTGTGTTTTTTCAGTGCGTCCAGGATGGTGGCTGTATTTCCGTTTTCATAGCCGCAGTCAAAGGTGAGGTAAATGACTTTCTCTTCTGTATTTTCGGCATAATAGGCATCGTACTGTTTCAATTCATCGAAGGTGGCGTTTGCCACAGGCGGTTTGCCCTCCTCCTGAAAACTAAGGCCCCAGTTGCCGTCAGCGGAGGTGGAGACGGATTCTGCCTGCCTGCCGTTTACCGCCTCAGCGATAAAACAGCCGGCAAAGTAGGCTGCGGCAAAGAGAAGAGCGATTGCCAGAAATTTTTTAATTGGAATGTTATGTAGCATAATAAGTCCTGGAAGGGTTGTTTATTCTATCATATTTCCTTTGCAGAGGTTTTATGACAGGACTTAAAGTTTGCGGATGCGGAGCATGCTTCCGGTTAGCCGTTATTGAATTTTTTGCTCAAATTCCTGAATTGTATCGGCCCTGGCCGCGTATCTGAGCCACTGGTTTAGAACTTCAGTGTCACTCTGTTCCATAATCTTTCTTTGCAGCTCTTCAGATACTTCGCCCAAATCCTTCAGCAGATCCAGAATAACCAAAGCCCTTCCCAAGGCCCGTCCCTCTGCAAATCCTTCCGCCCACTTGGCGTCCAGTTCATCCTTCATCAATTCTTTCAATGCCTCACACATAGTCTTCGTCCCCTTAAATTTATTTTTGTGTTTTCAGTTTTCTTTGGCTATGGTCAGGGTTTATTGGATTTTCTGTTCAAAGTCCCGGATTGTCTTGGCCCTGGCCGCGTATTTGAGCCACTGGTTCAGAATTTCAGTGTCATTTTGTTCCATAATATTTCGCTGCAGTTTCTCAGATACATCACCCAGATCCTTCAGCAGAACCACAATACTCTCTGCCTTTCCCAAAGCCTCTCCCAAGGCCAGTCCTTTTGCCTCTCCCAAAGCCAATCCTTCTGCCAGTCCCTGAGTCCTTTTAGCTTCCAGTTCATCCTCCATTAATTCTTCTAATGCTTCACACATAATCTTCGCCTCCTTGAATTTATCTTTGTTTGCACGGACAATAAGATCCATAACGGATTTATACAGGTTATTACCTTTATGCTTTCCATACTGCTCAATCAAATGTTTTGCCGTCTCTGTTTCTTCCAGTTCATCTGTCAGGCTTTTCAGCCATAGATTCTGTTCCTTAGACAGTTCCTTTGTCAGGATCAGCTGAATTGGGATATTATCTCCGGTGATATAATAAATGCCATCCTCTTCTCTGTGGATTTCATAGCCCCGTTCCTCTGTCAAGTGCCGCATGAGACTGCGCGGATACCGGTGGCATACAAAGGTTATGGTAATATCATGGATGGCGATGCTGTCAGCCTGCGCGGTATCTGCCTTATAAAAACAAGTATAACCATAAACCTTATAAAAATCATCCACACTCAGATAATCCTTAGGACTTTTATATTCTACAATGTTGTGTGCTCTGAAAATCCTTCCGATATTTTTTCGGATAGAAATATCTCTTTCTTTTTTTACGATCAGCACATCGATTTCCTTTGGTTTTGTACCCAATTGATGTTCGTTTTCAAAGAGCAGCGGATCTGCCTCTGCTTCCAGTTCAATTTGAATTCCGGCGTAAAAAGCAGGATGCCACTGCAGGGCATGCGGCTGCTGTTTCCGTTCTTCCATATAAAACCTCCTTTTTTAGTTATAGACGCAGGAGGTTTCTAACCTTTCCGAAAACTCCTGCAAAAAATGTGGTGAAAAGCACGAATTTTCTGAAAGGACAGGCCGGACATACGTCGACCCGTTATTATGAAATGATATAAGATATTTTGAATCCCAAGACTGATTCAAAAATAGAAAGATAATCCAGAAAATATGCTTTTTTTAATTTTAGCACAGGCCTTTTCTGCCGGCAACAGGTATTTCCGGTTTACATGTAAAACTTAGTGTAGTTTAGCAGGAGAATGGATTGGCAACTGCCGGGCGCAGCGCAGTCAGTAACCACTTGCCGGCGCAGCAATGCTGCTCTTCACTGCGTGCCCGGCAACACGCTTCGCGATGCACAGATATGGAGCAGAATGCTCCATATCGCGCTGGCTGCCTCGGGATTTTCATGCCCTCGGCCTGAAAACACCTCGCGGCACAGTGGCGTGTGGACAGCAACGCAGCAATAATAGCGTCAATAACGACCGGCAATAATCGCTTGAATTCTTAACAGAAATATGATAAATTGAAGACGGAAAAGAACACAACAGCCAAGCGCGGCTGACCTCTGAAAGTAAAGGATACCACCCTGACATGCCAAGGTTTAAGGGTGGTTTTTATATGCAGTAAGACACTTAAAAAAGCGGACTTTAACATTAAGGAGAGATTATGGACAGTAAACTAATATTTTTTGACATTGACGGCACACTTGCAATGGAGCCCTCCGGGATCATACCCGACAGTACCAGGACCGCCATTGCCGGGGCAAAGAGAAACGGGCACCAGGTGTTTGTCAATACCGGAAGGACGTATTACAGTATCAGTGAGGAAATCCGTTCCATGGATTTTGACGGATATGTCTGTGGCTGCGGCACCCACATTTATTACAGAGGCAAAAAGCTGCTGGAATCCGCAATTCCCCATGACATGTGTGTGAAAGTTGCAAAAATGCTGAGGGATGCCAAGATCCCTGTATTTTATGAGGCTGACAAGGCTATATATTTTGATTTCAGTTACCCCAATCCATGGCTTCAGGAGGCAATACAGATATTTGCGGCGAAAGGGAGAAATATCGAAGAGTTATTTCGCGATGAAAACCAGACCTATGATAAATGCCTTATATTCCTTCCGGACACAGAAGCGGCCGGGGAGATAAAAGTATTTCTGGATGAACATTTTTACTGCATCCCCCGGGGCGGCAATGTCTGGGAGGTGACGCAGAAAGATTACACAAAGGCTACAGGAATCCGGTTTATGTGCAGCCATCTGGATGCAGATATGGAGAACTGCTTTGCTGTAGGCGACAGTGAGAATGATCTGGATATGCTGAAAGCAGTAAAGAACAGCATAGCAATGGGAAATGCCAAAGAAGAGATCCTCCCGTACTGCAGTTATGTGACAAAGGGAATCGAGGAAGATGGTATCCATTATGCGCTGAAACATTACGGAATAATATGATGCGCATTGTCATGCACAGCTTATCAAAATCAATTATCAGACACAAGACACGCTCTTAAACAATCAATAATAATAGAGTCCCACCCAAAAAAGCAACTGCCCGGCATAAAACTGCCGGACAGTTATTTTTTGCATTTCTTTTTCCGAGAGGAAATCCCTTTGATGATTATTTGGCTATTCAGCGCAAAAAGTATTTAATTTAGAAAAAGTATCTGATAATTAAATAATCGTATTTATCAGAAAAATTAATCAATAACAAATTCCTTTGCAATTCTACAGTATTTACGCAGAAAAATACACCATGCAAACAGCCGAAATCGAAGAAAAATATGTAAATCTGCAAAGATATTACCGAAATATGTAAAACTGCAAAGAACAGGAAAAAGAGTGGTAAGTACATTTTCTACAAGAAATGCTATATTAAACATACCAAAAATATTAAATATTATGCAAAGGAGATGTATTTATGGGAAGAAAATGGAAGGTATTGACCGGTTTGGTGCTTGTGGGGACAATGTTGGCAGGATGTACGCCCGGAACGGCAAAAGAGGGCGATACGGCTGAAAGCAAGACAGAGACAAAAACGGATGCAGGTGACTCGGGGGATGATGCTGCTTCCACAGAAAAAATTGAACTGAACATGTGGGATTTAAGGACAGAGGGTGCCGGAGCGAAAATGATAGACACCATCATCGAGAATTTTGAGAAGGAAAATCCCAATGTCACCATCAAGCGTACCGCTTTCAAGGTTGCAGACCTGAGAAATACCATCAAGCCTGCCATCAACAGCGGAGAAGGCCCGGATATCTTCAGTTATGACGCCGGTGCCGGTTATCTGGGCGTTCTGGCAAATGCCGGTCTGGCAATGGATCTGAGCGACTACAGGGAACAGTATAAATGGGATGACAGGTTCCATGACTGGGCTCTGGAGAAAACCGTATACGACGGCAAACTGTACGGTGTAGCCAATGAGCTGGAAATGCTGGGCGTATATTACAACAAGAAAATGTTCGAGGAGGAAGGCATTGAAGTACCGGAGACTTACGAAGAGTTTATGCAGATATGCCAGAAATTCAAAGACAAAGGCATCACGCCGCTTATCATGGATGACAAAGAGCAGTGGCCGGGATTTCACTATGAGTCAATCTGGCTGAACAGTTTTGTGGGAGCGGACAGAGTAAAAGAAGCGGTAGCGGGAAAAATACCCTGGACAAGCGAAGGATTCGGGGCAGCTCTTGATGAACTTTACAGTGTGTTTGAAAAGGGATATGCCACAGAGAAGCCTCTGAGCCTGGCATCCGAAGATGCAAATAAAGCATTCTACGCAGGGGAAGGTGCCATGCGTGTGACCGGTACCTGGCTGGTATCCGCGTGTGTGGAGAATATGAAGGACAATGTGGGATTTTTCTTCGTACCGGTAGCATCGGATGATCTGGACAACTGCCCTCCGGGGGGACTTGGTGAAGCTGTAGTTGTAAATTCTAAGACGAAATATCCGGAAGAGACAGTAAAATTTCTGGACTATATGTTCCAGCCTGACAACATGGAACTCTGGTATGAAGCAGGTCTGATCCCCTCTGTAAAAGATGTGGATTACAGCGCCTACGAAGTCAGTGAGCTGTTCAAAGATGTGGTGGATGAGATCAACGCGTCCGAGAACCTTGGCGAGAATATAGACGTGCTTATGCCGCCTAAGGTAAATGATGTGACACAGAACTACGTGCAGCAGCTTATTGCGGGCAAGATTGACGGAGCTGCCTGTATGGAACAGAAGCAGAAGGCATTTGAGGAAGAGATCGAGGCAGGAAACTACTCAGTAGAATAGGCGGCAGAAGCATACCTGTGAACATTCTATTGTTATAAATCTGTGAGGGGCTGCAGGATTCTGCTGCAGCCCTGTCACGTGCAGCGGGAAGGGTGTTTTTATGGATAAAAGAAAAAGGATGTTGCTGAAAAACTGGATGGGATGCTTTGCTTTTGCACTTCCGGCACTGCTGTTCTACTGCCTGTTTCTGGTGATACCTATTTTTTCAACTGTGAGGATCAGTTTTCATGAATGGAACGGCGCGGCTCCTTTCATGAAGTTTGTGGGTCTGGATAATTATGCAAGGGTACTGAAGGACCCCATTTTTTATAAAGCATTGGGGAACAATGTCATCTGGATACTGTTTACCATTTTTGTTCCTGTACTTCTGGGGCTGATCTTTGCGGTGATGCTGACACAGAAGTATGTAAAAGGAAAATTTTTGTACCGGCTTACCTATTTCATGCCGAATGTGGTTTCGCTTGTTGCAGTCGGCATCGTATGGGGATGGATCTACAATCCGGAATTCGGAATCCTGGGAAGGATGCTGAATGCTCTGGGAATGCATGGGGCCGCGGGAATCGATTTTCTCGGGGATGGGAAAATGGTCATATGGTTCCTGGTGCTTGCGGGAAGCTGGACCTGTTACGGATTTAATATGGTGGTATTTCTTGCGGCGCTGCAGGGGATTGATACCAGCTATCTGGAAGTGGCAAAACTGGAGGGGGCCAATGCCTTTCAGAAGTTTATCTATGTCATTGTTCCGCTTATTAAGGGGACGATCGTACTTTTGGTATCCAATTCACTGATCGGTTCGTTTAAAGTATTTGACTTGATCTATATTATGACGAAGGGTGGGCCTTATCACTCGTCAGAGGTTATTTCCACCTACATGTATAATTCAGCTTTTAATATGAATGATTACGGATATGGTTCGGCACTTGCTGTGGTTCTGGCTGTGATCATTGCGGTATGCTCCGGAATTTTCATGAAACTGACAGACAAAGAGTAGAGGAGGGGAAAATATGAGTGAACACACAGCGGCCAGGCGGCACCTGGTCAGTATTCTGACACATGCCATATTGATCTTATTTGTGCTGGTCTCCGTTCTTCCCATCTTCTGGATGTGGATGGCAGCAATAAAGCCCTTTGACCCTTCCGTAAACGATCCGTTTGCATTTCCCACTTCAGTGACCTTTGAATACATAAAAGAAGCATGGACAACCGGGCGCATGGGCGGCTATATGAAAAACAGCATTTTAGTGGCTGTACCCAGGGTTTTTGTGGTGCTGCTGCTTTCGTCCATGGCAGGGTATGCCTTTGGCAAACTGAAATGGAAAGGGAGAAACCAGATTTTTTATTTTATTCTCATAGGTATGATGATACCGATCAATGCCATGATCATACCGCTTTACTATAATGTACAGCAGCTTGGCATGATCAACACACTGCAGGCTATGATATTGCCGTACTTTGGGCTGTCCATGCCGTTTGCCTGCTTTATGATGCGGTCATTTTTCCGGGAACTGCCGGATGAACTGATAGAGTCGGCCACCATTGACGGGGCCGGAAAGTGGAAGGCGTGGCTGTATGTTATGCTTCCGCTGACAAAACCTGCTCTGACTTCCCTGCTGATTTTTGAATTTATGTGGTCCTGGAATGATTATCTTCTGCCCATGCTGATGGTGTATGACGATAAATACAGGACGCTGCCTCTGGGGCTTATGTATTTCCAGGGGGAATATACCATGAATACATCGCTGATAGCGGCGGGAGTGACCATTTGTACGGTGCCGATCATCATTGTATATTCCATATTCCAGAGAAGTTTCGTTGACGGTATCACTGCCGGAGCCGTGAAGGGATAGCAGCAGAAAAGGCAGCAGCCGGAGCAAAGAACGATTTAAAATAGAGGAGGAAAAATTTAATGAGTGTAAAAGCAGCAATACTGGGGGCCGGAAATATGGGAAAAGGCCATGCCAAAAGGCTCCTGGAATCAGGTGCACAGATATCCTGCGTATGCGACAAGAGCAGGGCAGCCAGAGAGGCTTTCTGTGAGGAAATACCGCAGGAAAATATACAGGAATACGATGACTTTGACAAAATGCTGGATGAAGGTGATTTTGATGTATTGTTCATCTGTCTTCCGCCCTTTGCCCAGGACCATCAGTTTGAGCGTGCCGCAGAGAGAGGAAAGCACATTTTCATAGAGAAACCGATTGCTCTGAATACAGAGACAGGGAAAAGAATGGTGGAGAGCGCCGCGAAAAGCGGGATTATCACCAGAGTCGGATTTCACATGAGACAGGGGGCTGCGGTTAAAAAAATGAAAGAGCTGATCGCGTCCGGTGAGGCGGGAAGGCCGGTGCTGTTTCACGGACATTATTCCTGCAATTCCCTTCACACACCCTGGTGGATCAATGTTGATCTGTGCGGCGGACAGATCTATGAGCAGGCAATTCATGTCTATGACTTATGCCGTTACCTGATGGGAGAACCAAAATACGCCGCAGGTGTCATGGGAAATGTATGCCACAACCATATCCATAACTACACAGTAGAGGATGTAAGTGCCTCCTTTGCCGGATTTACCAACGGTGCTGTGGCCGCTATCACTGCCAATAACTGTGAGGTTCCGGGAGAATGGATCGGCAGATTCAAGGTGGTATACGAGAAAGTCACCGCTGATTTTCGTGACTTTAACCATGCGGTCTTTACTTACACGGGTGAAGGCGGGTTAAGGACAGAGACGGTAGATTCTGAAGAGGACGCATATCTGGATGAGGTCAGGGAGTTCCTGGAATGTGTCAGAGAAAAGAAACAGACAACATGCGACATCAAAGAAGGTTATAAAAGCCTCTGTTATGTGGAGACCGTGGTGGAATCCGCAGGCATGGACGGCATAAAAGTAGGTTTACATAAATAAAGGAGGACACACATTATGAAACAATTACTCTTAGGACGAAACGGAAAGCCTGTTTTGGAAGAATATCAGGAAATGCCTCTTCAGGCAGGTTATGTAAGGGTGGTATCGGATTACGGTGCACCGAAACACGGCACAGAACTGCACGGATATGAGAAAGACCCCTTTGCAAAGGTTTACTACGATGAGAATACACACATTTTCAGACCGAGAGAAAAGGAGCTTGTGTATGACGGAACGTCCGGCCTGGGAAATATGTGGGTGGGCAGAATCACCGAGATCGGCCAGGGCGTAGAGGGCCTGGAGACAGGGCAGAGGGTTGCCGGATACGGCAATCTGAAAAACACCCACACAGTAAAGGCAGAGGATGTCCTGGTCATGCCGGAAAGTATGACCTGGAAAGAGGCAGTCTGCTATGATCCCCTTCAGTTTGCCCTGGGGGGAATGCGGGACGGCCATGTACGTCTGGGCGATAAAGTGCTGATCTCCGGTCTTGGGGCTATTGGACTTATGGCTGCCCAGGCTGCAAAAGCGGCGGGGGCTTCCCTTGTTGTGGTAACAGACCCCATAGAGAAAAGGCGGCAGGCTGCGCTGGATAATGGCGCGGATATGGCGTTTGACCCGACGAAGGAGGATTTCGGGCTGATCTTAAGGGATAAGACAAACGGAATCGGTATGGATGTTGTGATCGAGACAAGCGGAAATTATAAGGCAGTGGAGCAGGGAATCCGGGCTCTTGCCTATGGAGGAAATTTTGCCATGGTGGGCTGGCTGGGAGAATGCCATATTCCCATCAATCTGGGATATGAGGGACATTTTAACCAGTGTCATTTTTACTTTTCACGGGCATGCAGTGAGCCGAACAATGATTACCCGAGATGGAGCTTTGACAGAATATGCAGAGAGGCATGGGATATGCTCTGTAAGGGCATGTTCTCCTGTGAAAATATCGTTGATCCCGTGGTGGATTTTGAGACCTGTGATGAGAGCTATCTGCACTATATTGTGGAAAACCCGCAGGAGAGTGTGAAGATGGGGGTTGCTTTTAAAAATCAGTAATCTCCGGGGCAAGATTCAAACGGCCTGCCGGGAGGGACTGTGACCGCAGGGGCACGGTCCGGGACGCAGAGAGAGGAGACAGCATGAGTGAACGTTTAAGACCTTTGATACAGCGTGCAGTACTGGACATCGTGGAGTATGATTACCAGACCAGAACAGAAATGGTGCAGCTTAACCGGCAGATGCCGTTTTGTGTAATGTCCTATCTGAAAAGAGGAGAGGCCCTTCTGCGCATCCAGGACAGAGAGTACTGCTGCAGGGACGGAGATGCCATTTTCGTGCCTCCGAATGTGATCCATGACCATGTAAAGATGTCCAGGGAGGAGTCGGAATTTTTGTGGTGGCATTTTAACTTCAGGACAGCTTACAACATAGATGTGCTGAGTCTGCTCAAACTGCCCTGCAAAGTCCATATGGAAAACAGCAGCGAGTTTGAACAGAAATTCTTTGACTATATGGAAGCTATACAGAATGAAGAGACGATTGCCGATATGATATATAAAAATGCAAAAGCGCTTGAAGTCCTGGCATGCATCTTTGACAGCTTTCTGAAATCAGAAAAAACCCAGCTTGCACCGGATATTCCGGCGGTGTTTATGGATATTTTTGACGATATCTCCCAGAGACCCACAGCAGGCATGAATCTGAAGACACTGGCAGAGAAATACCACATGAATCCCACCTATATCTCCAACAAATTCAAGGAGTATTTCGGAATATCCCCTATTTTTCTGCAGAGAAATATGTTGTTTGAGAAGGCGAAGGACTATCTGCTGTCCTCTGCCATGAATATAAATGAGATTTCCGAGGAGCTGGGATTTTCCGAACATGCGGTGTTCACCAGGTTTTTCACGGAAAAGGCCGGAATCTCCCCAAAGGAGTTCAGAAATACAGGGTTTTAAACCTCAGCTACTGGGTATATTTTGTCTCCTCTTTCAGGTATTCCCGAAACTGGCTGGGTGTAAATCCCATGGCCCTGCGGAACTGGCTGCAGAAGGCAGCCGCATCCCGAAACCCGCAGGAGTAGGCAATCTCCGTGATGGTATACCGGGGTGAGCGCAGCATACTGGCAGCGGTGCGAAGCCGCAGACGCATCAGGTACTGTTTGGGTGAGATGTGTTCCTCCTCCATAAAAATGCGGTACAGATAAGAGCGGTCCACACCGATATAGGATGCAATATCAGAGATTCGTATATTGTAGCTGTAGTTGTTGTTCATATATTCCATGGCTTTTGCCAGATACTGGCGGGGATATTCTTCCCGTCCGGCCGGCTCCGGGCTCTGCATGGTGCCCAGGAGCTGGAAAAAATGTCCTAACAGAGTCAGGCTGTTCTGCCCCCGGGAGAGAAAGGAATCCAGAAGTTCCAGAACATGGGCAATGACAGCCTCTCTCTTTTTTTCGTCATCGGGACAGAAGTACACACAGGAGTTCCGGAAACATGTTCTCTCCAGCAGGTCTTTCGCACTCATGCCGTCAAATCCCACCCAGGCGTACCGCCACGGTTCCTTTTCGTCAGCCTGGTAATAGGTGGACTCCATGGGGGAGATGAGGAAAGCATCCCCTGCTTTCAGATGATAGGTCTCCCCGTTTCGCTTATAGATCCCCTTTCCGTCCAGCACCACGTGGATGAGATAGTGGGGACGGACAGCCGGGCCAAAGGCATGTCCGGGGGCGCATGGCTCGGTGCCGCAGAAATAGATGGACAGGGTACCGGATGGTTCTGGGTTCATTTTGCTCACTCCTTTATCCGAATAATTACCTACATGCAACATTTTTACAATTATAAGAAACAAATAAGATAGAAACTTTTCTGCTCTGATTATATAATAAGAACCATCAGAAAACAACAGAAACGGAGGAAATAATAAAATGGCTAAGATTACTTTTATGGGTGCAGGAAGCACCGTATTTGCAAGAAATGTACTTGGCGACTGTATGTGCAGCCCGGCACTGTGTGACAGTGAGATCGCATTATATGATATTGACAGAAAACGTCTGGAGGATTCCGAGATCATCCTCAATGCAATCAACAAAAATGTAAACGAGGGACGTGCACACATCAAAACTTATCTGGGCGTGGAGAACAGAAAAGAAGCGCTTCGGGATGCAACATTTGTTGTAGATGCTATCCAGGTGGGCGGATATGATCCCTGCACCATCACAGATTTTGAGATCCCGAAGAAATTCGGCCTTCGTCAGACCATTGCGGATACACTGGGAATCGGCGGTATCATGAGAGGGCTCCGTACCATTCCGGTACTGGAAGGTTTTGCAAGAGATATGGAAGAGGTCTGCCCGGACGCACTTTTCTTAAACTACACAAACCCCATGGGCATTCTGTCCGGATATATGCAGCGTTACACAGGCGTGAAGACCGTAGGTCTGTGCCACAGCGTTCAGGTATGTTCAGAGAAGCTGCTTGAAAAGCTGGATATGAAGGACAAGCTGGAAGGCCGTGTGGAGACCATTGCGGGTATCAACCATATGGCATGGCTGCTGGACATCAAGGATAAGGACGGCAATGATCTGTATCCGGAGATCCGCAGAAGAGCAGCAGAGATGAATGCAGCACAGAAACATGACGATATGGTTCGTTTTGAATATATCAAACACCTTGGATATTACTGCACAGAGTCCAGTGAGCACAATGCAGAGTACAATCCGTTCTTCATCAAATCCAAATATCCGGAACTGATCGAGAAATTCAATATTCCGCTGGATGAGTATCCGAGAAGATGTATTGAGCAGATCAAGGGATGGGAAGAGGAGAGAAACAGCATCCTCAAGGACGGTAAGATCACCCATGACAGAAGCAAGGAATATGCTTCCTATATTATGGAGGCAGTTGTGACCAACCAACCGTACAAGATCGGCGGCAATGTGATCAACAACGGTTCCATTGAGAACCTTCCGGCAGACGCCTGTGTGGAAGTTCCCTGCCTGGTTGACGGAACAGGTGTGAACCCCTGCAGAGTCGGAAGACTGCCGGTACAGCTTGCAGCCATGAACATGAGCAATATCAATGTACAGTTACTTACCATTGAAGCAGCAGCGACCAAGAAGAAAGAATACATCTACCAGGCTGCCATGATGGACCCGCATACAGGTGCAGAGCTGAGCATTGATGATATTGTGAAAATGTGTGACGAGCTTATTGACGCACACGGCGACTACATGAAAATGTACAAATAAAAAATCAAAATATACGGATATTCAAGGGTACTGCAGATTTGCGGTACCCTTTTGTTACTGTTCATATGCCACTGTCCCCCGAGGTGTTTTCAGGCCGGATTCTTCCCCGGTAAATATTAAATTTCAATAAATTAGGGAAATGGCATATTAATGCAGAAAATTCATGATATAATACTTTATCAAACAATGACTATGCCAAAAGTACACAGAATGCATGATGCCCGGAAGAATAAACGGCAGACGGCAAAAGCCGGCGGGCAGGTCTGGGAGACTTGTGTAAGGCGGATAAAGGAGAAAAACAGTATGGGATTCAATCCGATAAAAATGATGCAGGCCAGATCGGCCATGGCACAGTTTGAAAAACGCCATCCAAAAGTCCGGGGATTTCTGGAATCCGTATCCGCGGATGCACTTCAGGAGGGGACCGTGGTGGAAGTCAGCGTGACAACGCCCCAGGGAAAGAATTATATCACGAATATTAAAGTCACAAGGGAAGATATCGAGCTGTTTCAGGATGCCAGGCGCATAAGCCGGGGCCGGCAGCAGGAGAGAGAGCTATGATAAATCAAAAAGGGCAGTCCCGCCGGGAAGATACAGCTTCCGGCGGAACTGCCCGTAATTATTTTATTGGATTTCCAGTGTATCAACTGCCTCTTTGATCTGTTCCAGTGCCTTTAAGATCACATGGCGTGGGCTTCCCAGGTTCATCCGGAAGCAGCGCTCGCCCCCGTCACCGAACATGGAGCCTTTGTTCAGCCATACTTTGGCTTTGTGGATAAGAAATTCATCCAGGGCGTCACTGTCCATTCCGAGGGCGGAGAAATCCAGCCAGATCAGATAGGTGCCGTCCGGCTCCATGAGTTTGATCTGGGGCAGATTCTCTTTCAGGAAGCTGCGGACAAGTGAAACATTTCCTTCCAGGTATTCCAGCAGCTCATCCAGCCAGTTCTCGCCGTAAGTATAGGCTGCCTTGCAGGCATCCAGGGCGATGACATTGCCGGCCTCTATGCTGGCGCGTGAGATCTCTTTTTCAAAGGCTTTGCGGATCTCTTCATTCGGAATGAAGATGTTGGACAGGCCCAGGCCCGCAATATTGAAGGTTTTGCTGGGAGCAGTGCAGATAAGGCTGTGCTGGTTCATCTCCTCACTTACAGATGCCCACTCTGTGAAGGTGTGGCCCGGCAGGATGAAATCGTGGTGGATTTCATCGGCGACCACATAGACCTGATGGCGCAGACAGATATCCGCGATCTTCTCAAGCTCTTCCTTATCCCAGATACGGCCGCCCGGGTTGTGGGGCGTGCAGAGGACCAGCATTTTGACGTCCTCCTCAGCGATTTGGTGCTCCATTTCCTGAAAATCAATATGGAAACGGCCGTCCTCTCCGGTTTTCAGGCAGTGCTTCACTACCTTTCTGTTGTTGGCCACAAGTACATTCTTAAAGGGATGATAGACCGGCTGCATGATCATGACGCCGTCCCCCTCCTTCGTCAAAGCGCGCACAGCCGTGGCAATGGCGCAGACAACACCGGGGATGCGGACCATCCACTCCTCTTTCACATCCCAGCCGTGGCGTTTCAGCATCCAGGCGTGGATGGCTTCAAAATAATCATCGTGCACACCGGCATAGCCGAAGATACCGAATTTTCCGGCCTCCGCGATCACGTCACAGACTTCTTTGGGTGAGCGGAAATCCATGTCGGCTACCCACAGGGGGATAACGTCCTCCGGCACATGATATTCCTTTTTAAATGCGTGTTTTATGGAATTGGACCCGGTCCGGTCAATATATTCGTCGAAATTGTATTCTGGCATATCTTGTTCTCCTTTGCGTAACGGTATTTGCTTGCAACAGTATAACATTTTTTTTGAAAAATTCCTACCGGAAAAACATGATTCTGCAAGTTATACAAAGATAACTTCAATATTTCTGCAAAGTGCCGGAAGTATGTTTATTGCGGCATGAATAAGAAGATAGTATAATAGATATAATTATTATGTTGTAAATGGAGGGCAGGAGAATGAAAAATGTAGCAAAGGATTTTGAAAAATCCAGGGACTTTTTGATATGTATTGACTCTGATGGCTGTGCCATGGACACTATGGATGTAAAACATATGCGCTGCTTTGCGCCGTGCCTTGTGCATGAATGGGATCTGGGGGATTACAGGGAGGATATTGTACGGCTTTGGAGGAAGATCAACCTGCTGAGCAGAAGCCGGGGAATCAACCGGTTTAAGGGGCTGGCTAAGATTCTGGTGGAGATTAACGAGAATTACGCCAGGGTGGACGGTCTGGATGAGCTGATCTACTGGGTCCAGACAACAGATGAGCTGTCAGATGAAAGCCTCAGGGAGGCATATGAGAGAACAGACAGTATCTGCATGAAGAAAGCATTGGAGTGGTCAAGACTGGTCAATGATTCCATTGTGATGCTCTCCAACAGCAGAAAGTCACCCTTTGACGGTGTGGAGGATGCCCTGAAGCTCATGAAAGGCAAAGCTGATGTGGTGATCGTCACAGCCTCCAACGGCAAAGAGATCCGCAGGGAATGGGAGGACAGCGGTCTTATGGAATACGCAGATCTGCTTCTGTCCCAGGAGTCCGGCACAAAGGAGGCATGCCTTCAGTCCCTGACAGAGCGGGGCTATGAGAAAGACCATGTGCTCATGATCGGGGATGCCCCTGCAGACAAAATGGCGGCAGAGAGCACAGGTGTCCTGTTTTACCCTGTTCTGGCATACCAGGAGACGGAGTCCTGGGAGGAATTTGCGGAGAAAGGGCTGCAGCATTTCCTGGAGGGCACCTTTGCCGGAACCTACCAGGAGGCAAAAATAAAAGAATTTTACGCCAATCTGGACATATAACCGTCCGGAAGATAAATAATGGAGAAAGTACCTGTCAGATTCGGATGAAATTTTCCGTCTGGCGGGTCTTTTTTTGCGTGGAAAGCTCTTGGAAAAAGAATATGTGCCGGGAGAGCGGCACTTTGTGGGTAGAAAAATCTTGACAATAGGGCAGAGGGAGTGCTATTATAAAACCACAATGTTCATGAAAAGGAGAAAATATAATTACATGAATATACAAGAATACGACGTAATGAACGCAATTATAGATAAAGGCTACCACAACCAGAGAACCCTGTCAGAGAGCACAGGATATTCCCTGGGAAAAGTCAATCAGTCGCTGGCCGCTCTGGTGAAGGACGGGTATCTGAATAAGGAGTATACTCTGACAGACAGGGCAGTGGAGGAAATACAGCAGAAGAAGCCAAAGAACGCCATTATCCTGGCGGCTGGATACGGGGTGCGCATGGTCCCCATCAACCGTGAGATTCCCAAGGGACTCATAGAGGTAGGCGGAGAACCGCTTATAGAGCGCCTGATCCGGCAGCTTCATGAGGCGGGCATACATAAGATTGATATCGTTGTGGGATTTATGAAGGAGCAGTATGAATACCTGATTGACCAGTACGGCGTCAATCTGATCGTCAACCGGGAATATGGGGATAAGAACAATCTCCACTCCCTGAAGCTGGCGGCAGACAGGATTTCCAATACATATATCATTCCCTGTGATGTGTGGTGCAGCTTTAATCCTTTTTCCGACAGAGAACTGTATTCCTGGTATATGGTCACCGATCTGGTGGATGACGAGAGCGATGTGCGGGTGAACCGGAAGCTGGAGCTGGTGGCAGTGGATGCGGAGAAGAGCGGAAACGGCATGATAGGGATTGCCTATATTCTGGAACGGGACGCGGAGCGGCTCAGAACCAGGATCCGGGAGTTGACCGGGAGAAAATCCTTCAACAATGCGTTCTGGGAGGCGGCCCTTATGGACAGGGAGAAGATGACAGTCTCCGCCAGAGTGGTTCCGGCCAGGGAAGTGTATGAGATCAATACATATGAGCAGCTCAGAGAGCTGGACGAGGAGTCAAAGCAGCTCAACTCCGGAATTCTGCAGGAGATCGCAGGGGCACTGGACTGTGAATTGAAAGAGATTGAACAGATAGAGGTTTTGAAGAAGGGCATGACAAACCGTTCCTTCCGGTTTTCCTGCAGGGGCAGGAGCTATATTATGAGAATCCCGGGGGAGGGAACCGAACAGCTCATCAACCGCAGGCAGGAATATGAGGTGTATCAGGTCATAAAGGATTTAAAGCTCAGCGATACCATCCGTTACTTTGACCCGGACAGCGGCTGCAAGCTGACGGAGTACCTGGAAGGCGCCAGGTGCTGCGACTCGGAAAACCCTGAGGATGTGAAGAAGTGCATGAAGGTGCTGAGGAAATTCCACAGCAGCGGCCTTAAGGCGGGACATACCTTTGATATCTTTGAGAGGATTGAGTTCTACGAGAGTCTGTGGAAAGGAGAGCCATCCTGTTACCGCGACTACGACAGGACCAAGGAAAAGGTATATGAATTAAAGAAATATATTGACGAACAGCCCAAGAACTGGATTCTGTGCCATATAGACTCAGTTCCGGATAATTTCCTGATGCAGGGTGAGGGGGAGAATGAGAAAATATCCCTGATCGACTGGGAGTATGCCGGCATGCAGGATGAGGATGTGGATATTGCCATGTTCGCCATTTATGCCCTGTACGAGAAGGATAAGGTGGACGAGCTGATAGATGCCTACTATACGGAAGGGTGCAGGGAAGAGGTAAGGCTTAAGATATACGCCTACATTGCGGTCTGCGGCTTTTTGTGGAGCAACTGGTGTGAGTTCAAGAGGCATGAAGGCGTGGAGTTCGGGGAATACTCTCTGAGACAGTACGGATATGCAAAAGAATATTACAGGTATGTAAAGCAGGGATTGGAAGGAGAACAGTGATATGTCTTATCAGGCAGAAAATGCAGTGATTCTGGCAGCGGGTCTGTCCAGCAGATTTGCCCCGATCTCATATGAGATGCCCAAAGCTCTGATTCCCGTCAGAGGTGAAGTGTTGATCGAACGTCAGATCTGCCAGCTCCGCGAGGCGGGTATTGATGAAGTGATCGTGGTGACGGGCTACAAGGCAGAAATGTTTGAGTATCTGAAGGAAAAGCTGGGTGTCACTCTGGTCCACAACCCGGAGTATGACAGGAAGAACAACCACAGCTCCATCTACGCGGTGAGGGAATATCTGCACAATACCTATATATGCTGCGCAGATAATTACTTTAATGAGAACCCTTTTGAGAAGATGGCGGACGGCAGCTTTTACTCCGCTCTTTACGCGGAGGGCGAGACGAATGAGTGGTGTATGCAGGAAAATGAGGAGGGAATCATCACCTCAGTGGTGATCGGAGGCAGGGATTCCTGGTACATGAACGGCCCTGCCTTCTGGACAGAGGAGTACACCCGGCAGTTTCTGGAGATTCTGGATGAGGCGTACGGGAAGCCGGAGACTGCGGAAAAATTGTGGGAGAATATCTATCTGGAGAACATAGAGAAGCTTCCCATGAAACTGAAAAAATGTGATGAGAGGAATATCTACGAGTTCGATTCCCTGGAGGAGCTGCGGGAATTTGACAGTGTCTACAGGGATCATTCCGGTTCCCGCATCATGGAATACATAGCAGAGACGCTGGGATGCAGGGAAAGTGAGATACACAGTATCAATCCGGCAAAGCGCGCGGACGGTTCCGTATCAGGCATACAGTTTCTGGCACCGGGCGGTGCCTACCAGTACGATTACGAAGCAGGAAATATCGCCAGATATGCAATGCAGGGAAGCGGCAGGTCATAGGCCTGAAAGCAGCAGGGCAGTCCGGTGTGTGGTTTTGAAAGAATGGAGAGTATAAGATGATTACAGGTTTGGCAGCAGGTATCTTCTGGGCGGCAGATACCATTATTTTGGGAATCGCCCTTGCTATGACACCTTTTGTGAGCACGGAACAGGCAATTTTTCTGGCACCTTTTGTGAGTACCTTTCTGCATGATTTCTGCTCTGCAGTATGGATGCTTTTCTATATGGGAGTCAGAAAACAGATGAAAAACGTGGTGCGGGCACTGAAGACCAGGAGCGGCAAATTCATTATACTGGGTGCTCTGTTCGGCGGGCCGATTGGTATGACCGGGTATGTATTTGCCATCAAGTACCTGGGTGCGACCTACACAGCCATGATCTCCGCCATGTTTCCGGCATTGGGCGCGGTATTATCCTATATTTTCCTGAAAGAGCGGATGAAGCCTGTTCAGATCGCGGGATTTATTGTGAGTATCGGCGGTATGGTGGCCCTTGGATATACACCGGGCGGCAGTCAGATCAGCAATTTCGGACTGGGATTTGCGTGCGCGCTACTCTGTGTGGTGGGCTGGGCTGTTGAGGTGGTGATCTGTGCTTACGGCATGAAGGACCCGAATGTGAACAACGAACATGCCCTGATGATCCGTCAGATGACCAGCGCTGTTTTCTATGGGGCTGTGATCCTCACGGTCATTAAGGGATGGGGATTCACCGCGGATATTGCGTTTACAAAAACTACGGCGATCATTCTCATATCCGCATTTTTCGGCACAGCTTCTTACCTGTGCTACTATAAAGCCATCAACACACTGGGAGCCGCCAGAGGCATGGCTCTGGATATTACATACTCTGCCTGGTCCATCGTGCTGGCACTTGTGTTCCTGGGCCAGATGCCGGATGTGAAGAGCGTCATCTGCGGGATCGTGATCCTGCTGGGTTCACTTACGGCAGCGGCTGATTTAAAGGAAGTCTTTGGGATGAAGACGAAAACAGCATAGATTAAAAATAACAAAAAATGTATAGTTTCCTCTATTTTACAAATACTACATTTAACTGCCAAAGTTACCATTCGTTCAGGCGAAGGTGAAGTTAAAGAAGATAAATGTCATAGTGTAAAATGGAGGAAATTTTTTTATGAAAGCTACAGGTATAGTCAGAAGAATCGACGATTTGGGGCGTGTGGTAATTCCGAAAGAAATCAGAAGAACACTGCGTATAAGAGAGAGTGACCCCCTGGAGATTTTTACGGACCGGGAAGGGGAGATCATCCTGAAAAAATATTCACCCATTGGAGAGCTTGGGAATTTTGCAAAGGAGTATGCAGAGAGCCTGGCCCAGGTAGCCGGATGTATGGTATGCATCTGTGACCATGACCAGGTGATCGCCGCTGCAGGAAGCGGTTCCAAGGAATATTTGGGAAAAAGGATACATTCTGAGCTGGAGGATGTGATCGCTGACAGGGGAAATGATGTTGTCACAGACAAGGGGTTCCTGAAAGTGGTGGAGGATGACCGGTATGATTACAGTTCACAGGCATACAGCACCATCACATGCGCCGGGGACAGCATCGGCATTGTGATCCTGCTTGGAAGAGAGGGCGGCAGGGCATTTACGGAGACAGAGCTGAAGCTTGCCCAGGCGGCTTCCGGATTTCTGGGACGTCAGATGGAACAGTAGGGAAAAGAAAAAACAGTGCACCTGCCCGGAATCGGTAAGAGGGATTCGGGGACAGGTGCATTTTTCATGTACAAATCTTTATTCGATGGCAGCTTCGCCCATCTCCTCCAGAAGTCTGGATTTGATCGCGTACAGCTTGTCAGATAAGTCCACGTAGACTTCCTGGGGATTGACGAGACGCATGGTCTCACTCCAGAGAGTTTCTTTTTCTTTGGCGCATATATCGCGGATCTCCATGACGGAGGGGGAGGTGTAGACACATTCACCCTTCAGGAATACAGGAACCAGAAGTTCGCGCAGTGTATAGGTGCCGCCGGCAATCTTGGTCTTCTTCCAGGTAGCCATGGGGTCAAAAATGATCATGTCTTTTTCCGTGTCAAAGGTCTCGTCCGCCAGGCAGATCAGGTCCGCCCGGATTTTACCGGTGGCCTTGTCATATATCCGGTAAACGGTCTTGTTTCCCGGGTTTGTCACCTTTTCTACATTTTCGGAAAGCTTGATCTTGGGAACAAAGTCCTCGTCATCCTTTTCCTTTATGGCAGCCAGCTTGTACACACCGCCGAAAGCCGGATGGCCGTTGGAGGTGATCAGATTGGTGCCCACGCCCCAGGAATTGATCTTGGCTCCCTGGGCCTTCAGGCTGTCGATCAGGTACTCGTCCAGATCGCTGGAGGCGGAGATAATGGCGTCCTCAAAACCGGCGTCAGCCAGCATCTTGTAGGCTTGTTTGGAGAGGTAGGCAAGGTCACCGCTGTCAATGCGGATACCGTAGCCTTTCAGCTCTATGCCCTCCTCCTGCATTTCCTTAAATACACGGATGGCATTGGGCACGCCGGAATCCAGCACGTCATAGGTATCCACCAGCAGAATGCAGGCATTGGGGTACTGTTTTGCGTATGCCTTAAACGCGGTGTACTCGTCAGGGAAACTCATGATCCAGCTATGGGCATGGGTTCCTTTTACGGGCACGTCGAACATCTGACCGGTCAGCACATTGGAAGTTCCGATACAGCCGCCGATCATAGCGGCTCTGGCGCCGTAGATTCCCGCGTCCGGGCCCTGAGCGCGGCGCAGGCCGAATTCCATGATTCCGTCCCCTTTGGCAGCATATACCACCCGTGAGGCCTTTGTGGCGATCAGGCTCTGGTGGTTCAGAATGTTCAGCAGAGCTGTCTCAATAAGCTGGGCCTCCATAACAGGGGCAATGACCTTCACAAGAGGTTCCCTTGGGAAGATTACGGTCCCCTCCGGAATGGCGTAGATATCACCTGTAAAATGGAAGCCCCGCAGGTATTCCAGGAAATCTGCGTCGAAGATCTTCAGAGATTTCAGGTAGTCGATGTCATCCGGGGTGAAGTGGAGGTCGCGAATATATTCGATAATCTGTTCAAGTCCGGCAGCAATGGCGTATCCTCCGTCACACGGATTTTTTCGGTAAAAGGCATCGAAAACGACTACCTGGTCAGTAGGGTTCTTAAAATAGCCCTGCATCATGGTCAGCTCATATAAATCGGTCAGTAATGTTAAATTCAAAGCTCTCATACTATAGTGCTCCTTTGCAATAGCTTTATCTGTCTGCCTTCCCTTGAAAATCAGTCTGTTCTCCGGGATTGCGTCAGCCTTGGTGATATTATAGCACTTTTTGTGCAAAATGCAAGGATACACTGGCATTTTGCCGGATTGTTTGGTGTATTTTCGTTACTGTTCACATACCACTGTCCCGCGAGGTGTTTTCAGGCCGAAGGCATGAAAATCCCGAGGCAGCCAGCGCGATGTGGAGCAAAATGCTCCATATCTGTGCATCGCGAAGCGTGTTGCTGGGCACGCAGTGAACAGTAACATATTTTCGTCTAATTATAACAAGTAGTATTCTTCCAGGGTCAAACCGGTGAGGGACAGGTAAAGGGCAAGGGGGTCCCCTACATAGCGGATATGCCAGGGCTCATAGGGAAATCCGGTGACCGACTCCTTTCCTTTTGGGTAGCGGAGGATAAAACCGAAGTGGGAGGCATAGGTATTGAGCCATTTGCCCTCCGGCGTCAGGGCGAAGGTCTCCTCCAGCTCGTAGTTTTCAGAGGGACAGGATACATCCAGGGCAAGGCCTGTCTGGTGTTCACTGCATCCCGGAGGCGCTACAGCGGTCATGGAGGTGTTTTTCGCAAGAGCTGCCCGGTACAGTTCACTTTGGCGGGTGTAGGGACGGTAGCCTGAGATACCGCACAGACAGAGGCCCTCCTCCCGGGCACGGGCAAACAGTTTTTCAGCGGCTGCGGCTGCCTCCCTGACCAGGAGCCGTTTGGCGTCACCGGGAGGTGCTTGAAAGGGAATCGCGGGTTCAGTCAGATTTTGCGGAATGCAGCCTTTTGGCAGGGGGCGCTCCCGATTGACCAGTATGGAAAATTTCGACATGGATTGACCAGCCTTATTATTCGTATTCAACCAGTATTCTATGCAGAGGGAGGAGAAAAAAACACTGCTCCAGGATAGTATTGGGAAATATTTTGTAGTATACTGTACATAGGTTTTAGCGCGTGAACGGGCAGCATTCAGAAAAGGGGATAGAGTTATGCTGGAACATTTCGGGGATATAACAATGATTCAGGAGGTCCTTCAGCAGGCGCAGACAGGACTCTGGATCATAGAGATAGAAGAAGGGAAAGAACCCAGGATGTACGCAGACAGAGCCATGCTGGGGCTGCTGGGTCTGGATGAGGAGCCGGAACCGGAGGTCTGCTACAGGGCCTGGTATGACAGGATCGTGCCGGAATATTATCCGCAGGTCCAGGAAGTGGTGGAGCAGATGATAAGCCACAGGCGTGCGGAGGTACAATACCCCTGGAGACATCCGAAATGGGGAAGGATCTATGTCCGCTGCGGCGGTGTACAGGATGACAGCTATAAAGAGGGAATCCGGCTGCGGGGTTATCACCAGAATATCACAGACACCATCAGGGCCGAGCAGGAATCCGATGCGGTCATCAGGACGTTAAGTGAACGGTACAAAGGGATTTATCTGTGCAATATAGAGACAGAGAAGATCAAGACCATAAAGGATTACCAGGAAATCGGCAGATACGTGAGCGGCTGTTCCAGCCTTCGGGAGTTCCTGTGCGTCTATGCCTCAGGGAGTGTGCTTCCGGAGTACAGAAAATATTTTCTGGAGCTGGCATCAGGAAACAGGCTGCCGGAGCGGCTGAACGGCCAGGGGAGCCGTGTGGAATATACCTACCGTGTGGCATCCGGTGACTGGAGGCAGATACTCCTTCTGCCCTTTGCCGTATCCGGTGTGGAAAGCCCTATTGTCATCATGGCCTTTGACGACCAGAATGCGGAGATGGAGCAGCATTATGACCAGATGATCGCCCAGGTGGCAGTGTCCAGAATGTACACGCTGGCTGTCAGTGTGGATGTGGGAAGAACGGAATACCACTGTGTCCACTATGCGGAGAAGAGTATGGAGTTCAGGCGGAACGGCAGTTTTGCGGACTATACGGCGCAGCTTAGGAAGTGTGTCTATGAGGAGGACAGGGAAGTCCTGGAAAGCCTCTACCGGGAGGAGAGCTACCGGGACAGAAGGTGGCTGGAAGGCGAACTGCGCATGTGGGATAAGAGACACCAGCTTCACTACTATTCGTATTATTCAGCGCTCATAGAGCAGGATACCGGCGGCGGTTTTTTGCTGCTGATGCGGAACGTGGATGCCAGACGTGCGGAGGATGAGAAGAACCGCCAGGCCCTTTTAACAGCCTACGAATCAGCCAGGACTGCCAATGAGGCCAAAACCAGTTTCCTTGCCAGAATGTCCCATGACATCCGGACTCCTATGAATGCCATTGTGGGGATGACCGCCATAGCCCAGGCAAATGCGGGGGATTCGGAGAAGATACAGGACTGCCTGGATAAGATCAGTGTTTCCAGTGAGCATCTTCTGAAGCTTCTCAATGAAGTTCTGGATATGACCAGGATTGAGACGGGCAAAATAATCCTTGCCCGGGAATCTATTTGCCTGCAGGAACTGATGCGTGATATCGGCACTATAATCGGGCATGAGACAGAGGAAAAGAGCCATAGGCTTACCGTATGTACAGATGAGATCATACACGGGAATGTGCAGGGGGACACCGGCCGTATCCGGCAGATTCTGCTGAATCTCATAACAAATGCGGTGAAATATACCCCGGACGGCGGATGTATCGGTATTGCCGTCAGAGAGAAGGCGTCTGACATATGCGGTTATGGTAAATTTGAGTTCATTGTGGAGGATAACGGCATCGGAATGGATGAGGGATTTCTGGAGCATGTCTATGATCCCTTTGAGCGCGCCGACGATGAGCGCGTGAAGAACATCCAGGGGACCGGCCTTGGCATGTCCATTGTAAAAGGGCTTGTCAGCATGATGCAGGGTGATGTGCAGGTTCACAGCAGTCCGGGAAAAGGGACTCGTTTTACAGTGACGCTGTATCTGGAGTTACAGGACAGGAATGCAGTTTCCCAGAAGCCGGATACAGACAGAAAGGTCACAGATATCCTGGATAAAACGCCCCTCAGGGATATGAAGGTCCTGTTGGTCGAGGACAATGAGCTGAACCGGGAAATCGCCCGGGAGCTGCTTGGTATGGCCGGAGCGCAGGTGGAACAGGCCGTGAATGGAAGAGAGGCAGTGGATATGGTGCGGGAGAATCCGGAGAGATATCACGCGGTCCTTATGGATATCCGCATGCCGGTCATGAACGGATGCGAGGCGGCCCGCCGCATCCGTACCCTGGGGAGAGAGGATACAGACCGGCTCCCGATCATTGCCATGACAGCCAACGCCTTTTCAGAGGATGTGAAGAAGTCCCTGGATTCCGGCATGAACGCCCATATTGCCAAACCAATCGATATGGAGAAGATCATCAATACGTTACGGGATCTTACGGGATGGGAATCATAGAGAAAAGAACACAGGGTTTTGATCTGCGTATGTGTAAAAAGAAATTGGTGTTGAAAATTTTTTTCAAATATGATATGATTTTTTTGTAAATTGTAAAAATAGTTCAAAGAGGAGCGTGGATTGTGGTAGGAGGAAGCTGCAAGGAAAAAATTTTGGGGAGAATGCACTTGCTTACCAATACAGAAATGAAACTGGCATCTTATATACTGGAGCATTATGAGGAAGTGCTGAACTATAATATAACAGAGCTTGCGGAAGAGGCAGGCGTGAGTGATGCGTCTGTGGTGAGGTTCTGTAAAAGTGTGGGATATAAAGGGTACCAGGACTTCAAGGTGAATGCAGCCAGAGATGTGCTGCCCAGGGACAAGCACTTTAATCCCAGCCTGGAGCAGGGAGATGATCCGGAGACCATCTGCAGGAAAATCTTTGCCTCAGAGGTAAATGTATTAAACAGGACCCTTGCGGGTATTGACCTGCCTTTGCTGACAAAGGTGGCAGACCAGATACGCAGTGCAAAGCGGCTGATCTTCTTCGGCAGCGGCGGCAGCCTTCTGGTGGGAAGGGATGCCCAGCATAAGTTTATGAAGATAGGCATCAGGGCTTTTGTCTATGATGATGCGGATATGCAGCTTATGGTATCGTCTCTTATGGAGGAGGGTGAGCTTGCCTTCGGCATTTCCCACAGCGGAAGCAACTACAATGTAATGAATTGTCTGCGGAACGCCAGAGAGAATGGAGCGGATACGGTGGCTCTGGTGAGTCAGGGAAAGACGCCTCTGTCCAAAATTGCGGATACGGTTCTGTATTCCTCGGCAGAGGAGACTATATTCCAGTCAGAGTCTGTCAGTACAAGGATCGCACAATTGGCCATGATAGATACATTGGTAGCAATCGTAGCCTTTGAAGATTATGAAAACTCCTACATGGCTATCCAGAAAACCAGAAAAGCCACTTCAGAAAATAAATTGTAAACAGGTAATACAAATCGAATGCCGCTGCAGGTCGTTGTGATCTGCAGCGGTTTTTTTGTTCAGGCTCTCCGGTCCGGACAGCAGGATGACTGCGCAGGTCTGCACGCTGTCAGGTGGTCAGCCAGATGGGGATTTTATGGCTGTAACTGAAAAAAAATTACAGAAAAGACAAAAATAATGTGAAAATAAAGCGGAATACTTTTTGAAAAATATTTTTATTTAATCCTTTGCAAAGATGAAAAACAATGAAAATACAGCAATATAGACAAAAATAGAGTCCTAAATTGAAAATAATTTACAAAAAATAAAATTACTATTGAAAATTATTTTTAAACATGCTATGATGTCATCAAGATAAAAAAAGGAGTGAGAAAGTATGAGAGCAGTTGTTTTGAACGGTCCGAATGATTTCGCACCAACAGATCTGCCGAAGCCTCAAATCGGAGATAATGACATACTTCTGGAGATGAAGAAAGCCGCGATCTGCGGAACAGATATGCGGATTCTTGCAGGAACCAAGACAAAAGGTGTCCGTTATCCGTCCGTGATCGGCCATGAGATGTGCGGTGTCATCAGTGAGGTGGGAAAGAATGTTTCAGGATTCCAGGCGGGAGACAAGGTTTCCATCGCCAATGTGATCCCCTGCGGCTCCTGTCCGGCCTGTCTGGCGGGAAGGGAAAACGCCTGTATGAACCGTAAGGCAGTGGGATATGAGTTTGACGGAGGCTTTGAAGAATATGTGCTGATCCCGGAGATCGCCATCAAGAGCGGCAATGTCATCAAACTTCCGGATCATGTATCCTTCACCGCAGGCGCTTTGATAGAACCTCTGGCCTGCTGTATCCGCGGTCTTAAAAATGCCGGTACCGGATTCAATGATACCGTGCTGATAGTAGGAGCCGGACCGATCGGACTGATGCACATGCAGCTTTCCAGGATTGCCGGAGCAAAGCAGGTGATCGTCAGCGAACCCAACGAGATGAGACGCCAGGTTGCCCTTGAACTGGGCGCAGACAGAGTGGTAGACCCCACCAGTGAGAACCTGGAACAGATCATCAAGGAAGCCACCGGCGGCATGGGAGCAGATGTGATCGTTATGGCCATAGGCGTACCGGCACTTGTGAATTCCACTTTGAAGCTCTGTAAAAAAGGCGGTACTGTAAACCTCTTCGCAGGCTTTGCCGGAACAGGCGAGTGCACCATAGAGGTAAATACCATCCATTATAATGAAATAACGGTCAACGGCAGTACAGCTTATAAGCGTGCTGATTATCTGGAAGCGGCGGATATGGTTATGTCAGGCAAGATCAATCTGGATAAGATCGCAACACATACATATAAAATTGATGATTTCCAGCAGGCTTACGAGATGTGCAAAAGCGGCCAGGGCCTGAAAGTGATCATTGAACCATAGGATCACACAGCAGTGTGTGAACAGCAGCAGAAAAATTACAATATTTTATGATAAAAAAGGAGATTAAAATTATGGCAATGTTAGGTAAAGAAGTAAGAATGAGCAGACTGGTTAACCCGAAGAGCAACAAAATGATGGCAATCACAGTTGACCATGCAACTTCCAGGGGAATCGCACCTCTGACAGGACTGCATCATGTACAGGATACTATTGATAAGATCATTCTGGGAAGACCGGATGCCATGACACTGACAAAGGGAATCGCAGAACACTGCATGTGGAACCACGCAGGCGAAGTGGCAATGCTCATGAAGATCTCCAACTATTCCCCGGTAGCCCCCACCAAAGACACCATCTTCGGCACTGTAGATGAAGCCATCCGCATGGGCGCTGACGCTGTATCTATGGGATGCATGACACTGGGAGATTTCCAGGGCGAGCAGTTTGAGGCCATCGGCAGGGTTTCAGAGGAATGTATGAGAAAAGGAATGCCGCTGATTGGACATGTATATCCCAAGGGAGAGAGCGTAAAACCGGAAGACAGAACAGCCTGGGAAAACATTGCATACTGTGTGAGAAGTGCCTGTGAGCTGGGTATGGATATCATCAAGACAACCTATACAGGTGACCCGGAAAGCATGGCAAAAGTAGTGGCAACCGTACCTTCCACCTTCCGTATCGTTATCCAGGGCGGCGATGCCTGCAAGACACTGGATGACTATCTGCAGATGACAAGAGACGCTATGGACTGTGGTGTCGGCGGCGTGACCATGGGAAGATTCGTATGGGATTACAAAGATGTGACAGCACTTGTGATTGCTCTTCGTTACATTATCCACGAGGGATACAGCGTAAAAGAAGCAAAAGAGCTTTTAGCTCAGCTTGAAAACGACAAAAACTACAGCGAATTCTAAGAAAAACCAATAAAGAACGAAACGGGTGTATGAAATGGGAAATAGATACTTATTGGGGGTGGATGTGGGAACCACCAGCATCAAAGTAGCGATTATAGACGAACAGGCCAGGGTTTTGGGCATGAGCAGCAGCTCATACCGGCTGATCACGCCAAATCAGGATTATGCGCAGATCGACACAGAGGATATGTGGAGAGCATATTTAAAATGTATCCGTCTGCTTCAGGAGGGAAAGAACATTGACATGTCCCGGGTGGCAGGAATCAGCATTTCCAGCCTGTGTCCCGGACTGGCTGCCCTGGGGGAAAACGGAGAGGTGCTTACAGACCCCATCATATATTCAGACAGGCGCAGCACCGAGGAGGCGGAGATGATCCTGGAAGCCGTGGGCCGCGAAAAACTTTTTGAGATCACGGCGAACACAGCCATGGCAGGTGCCATGTCAGGAACCTCTATGCTGTGGATCAAGCGGAACCTGCCGGAAGTTTATGAGAAAACAAAATATTTCGGTCATGTAAACACACTGCTGGCCCAGAGGATGTCGGGTAATTTTGCTATTGATTATTCCAATGCGTCCTATACGGATCTGTTCGAGACAACAGGCGGCTTTCAGTGGTCCGAAGTTCTCTGTGAAAAGATTGGGATCGATATGGAGAAGCTGCCTCCGCTTCACGCTTCCACTGACGTTGTGGGAGGGCTTATCCATCCCGACCTGATCCGGATGGGAATTCCCAGAGATACCCCGGTTATTATCGGCGGCGGTGACACAGCCTGCGCGACTCTGGCTGCGGGCGTGACCAAAGCCGGGCAGGTGTGTGAGTCCGTGGGTACCACCAATGTCCTTACTATCTGCGTGGACCAGCCGAAATTCGACAAGGGATTTATCAACAGGTGCCATGTGGTGGAGGGAACCTGGATCTATCAGGGCGCACTGTCCCACACAGGCGCTTCCTACCAATGGTTCCGGGACAATTTCTGCCAGGACCTGGTGGACAGGGCAGTAGGTACAGATAAGACAGCCTTTCAGTTCATGAATGAGGAAGCCGACATGGCAGAGCCGGGAAGCGGCGGCCTTGTATTCCTTCCCTACATGCTTGGTGAGAGAAGCCCCATCTGGGACCCTTACGCCAGGGGCGTCTTCTTCGGCATATCCCTGCAGACCACCAGAAAAGAAATGAACCGGGCGGTCATGGAGGGCTGCGGATACGGACTGAGACAGCTCTCAGAGATCGCCGAACGTGTTACAGGCCGGGAAATCAAGGAATTCACCTCCATCGGAGGAGGAGCCAAGAGCGAGACCTGGGCACAGATCAAAGCGGATATCACAGGAAAAGATATCAAGATTCTGGATATGAATGATATGGCCCCCATCGGCGCAGCACTGCTTGCCGGAGTGGGAGCCGGAATTTTCAAAGATGTCTATGAAGCTGCTGATAAGGTGGAGAAGAAAGTATATAAAGTTATCCGAAGCAGCCGGGCACATGATGATATCTACAACAAAAGGTATCAGGTATATATACAGTTATATCCACAGATTAAGGAATTATATAAGATTGGGAGTAATTTACATTAGTAAAAAAGGAGAAGAAAAATGAAGAAAAGAGTATTAGCAGCAATAATGACAGCAGCAATGATCTGTACCGGTCTGGCAGGATGCGGAGGAAACGCTTCCGGAAGCACAGATGCTTCAGGCAAAGCGGAAAAGAAGACAAAAATCACCATCGCTGTTCCGGACCCGGAATCCTCTTACATATATCAGGCAGCGCAGGAATTCGCAGACCGGGCCAGTGAGTATTCTGACGGAACTTTGGAATTCACGGTTTCCGGAAACGGTTCCCTCTACGGCGGCGATACCGCTGCAGGTATCAAACAGCTCTCAGCAGGTTCCCTGCAGATGCTGATCCTGGCAAGCAGCGTATATGCCAGCTTTGAACCGGGTTATAATGTGATATCCGTACCTTATATGTTTGATGACCAGCAGCAGCTTCTGGATTATTTGAACAGCGACACAGGAAAAGAACTGATGAACCGTGTTTCCGATATGGGAATCACTACGGTGGGAAGCTGGACCAGATCCTTCCGTAAGATCACCAATTCCAAAAACCCTGTGAGCAAACCGGAGGATTTAAAGGGTATGGTCCTCAGAGTACCCAATAATGCACTGTATGTGGAATTCTTTGGTGCCTGCGGTGCGGTGACAACACCCATGAACTTCAGTGAGGTTTATAATGCGCTTCAGTTAAATACTCTGGACGGACAGGAAAATCCGGTGGATGTTCCCTTCTCCAACAAGTTCTATGAAGTACAGAAATACATCTCCGGAACAGACCATATGGCAGACGCATGGCTTGTAGGAATCAACAGCGAAGTTTTCAAAGGTTTATCCGAGAAACAGCAGGATGCCATCACAAAGGCCGGTGAGGAAGTACAGCAGTGGAATGTTGATTTTATGGAAAAAGAAGATGAGACTGCCCTGCAGACCCTGCTTGACAACGGCATGGAGTACAATGACATTTCCGACGAAGGTCGTGAGGAATTCGTTAAAGTATCCCAGTCCTGCTACGATAAGTTCAAAGAACTGATCGATGACGATGAGCTGTTCGACGCTACGGCAAAATTCTGCGGTAAAAACTAAGAAAATGGTGGAGGTGTTCTTATGGAACGAAAGAAAACAGCCCTGTCCAGATTCTTTGATGTGATCGACGGAGTGGAGAATGCAGTCCTTGCCGTTATGGTGGTGGGCATGATATTCACGATCCTGGTGCAGATCATTGGGCGTGTCATCGGACATCCTTTTCCCTGGACAGAGGAGACCAGCAGGTATCTCTTCCTGTGGATGATGTTCGTGGCACTGGCGGCAGGCTTTAACCAGGCGGAATCTTCCCGTGTCACCCTGTTTGTGGCAAAGGGACCCAAATGGCTTAGAAAATTCAGCGAAATATTATATGCGGTGATAGTGACTCTGTTTTTCGGCTTCATGATCATTTACGGATGGGAAGTCGTGCAGCAGCAGATCATGATGAAGGAAATGGGAACAGCGCTTATGATTCCCATGTATCTGATCGGCATTTGCCAGCCGATCGCCGGTGTACTGGGTATCATCGGTGTCCTGCAGAGCTTTATGGAATATCACGGAAATGTGGAGATTGCAGGAAAAAGCAAAAAAGATAAAGAAACAGAAGAGAAGGAGGGGTGACAGCAGATGGTAATGAGTATTACGTTATTGGTGGTTTTCATGCTGCTGATGTTCCTGGGAGTTCCCATTGCGATTTCCCTTGGTGCGGCATCTGTGTTTACAATTGTGACAATGTCTTCTCTGCCTCTTTCCATGGCGGCACAGTCCATGTTTACATCTATGAACAGCTTTATTATGGTTGCGGTCCCGCTGTTTATTCTGTGCGGTTCCCTTATGGATGAAGGCGGAGTTGCGGATAAGATCTATGATCTGGCTGAGTCCATGGTTGGCTGGATTTTCGGAGGCCTGGGCCATGTATCTGTTGTGGTAAATATGCTTTTTGCGGGTATGTCCGGTTCCTCTGTAGCGGCCATCGCATCCATCGGTAAGATGAGTATCAATGCCTTGGAGAAGAAAGGCTACCCCAAGGATTATGCCACAGCCATCAACCTGTCGGGTTCCATGCTGGCGTCAGTGATTCCCCCCAGTATCCTGATGATCAACGCAGCGGCAACCGCCAATGTGTCCATTGGACAGGCACTGCTGGCAGGACTAATCCCCGGAATCATTATCGGTCTCATTTTTATGGTTTACAATTACTTCTATTGTAAAAAGCATAATATCGGTGACCGTACTCCTTTCCAGGGAAAACGCCTGGGCAAAGCATTTGTGAGCGCCATTCCCGCGCTGCTGACACCTGTGATCCTGTTGGGCGGCGTATATACAGGATTTTATACCCCCACAGAGGGTGCAGCGATCGCTGTTGTCTACACCATACTGGTTTCCGTATATGTTTATAAGAACCTGAAATGGAGAGATATCCCCCGCATTATCTGCAAAAATGCCCGTTCCACAGGAACGATCCTCTTTGTGGCCATCGCGGCAAAGCCTGCATCACTGATCTTTGAGCTGGACGGACTTCCAAGCGCAGTGGCGAATATGATCACAGGTATTTCCGACAACCGTATTGTCATCATGTTTGTGCTTTACCTGTTCCTGATCTGTGTGGGCATGTTCATGGATGCCACAGCGGCAATCTTCATTCTGGTTCCCATCCTTCTTCCTGCAGTGCAGGCAGTCGGTGTATCTCCGCTGTTCTTCGTGGTATTCCTGGTAATCACCCTGTCCTTCGGACTGATCACCCCGCCGGTGGGCGTATGTCTCTACGCGGCGCAGAATGTCACGGGGCTTGAATTGGAGAAGATCATCAAGGCATCCGTGCCGTGGATTATTCTGATCGCAGTTGCGTTATGTATCTTTATAGTATTTCCATCTATCATCACAGTGCCTGTGGGCCTCATATTCGGCTGACAGCACTGACAGAAAACGGCGCCGCCCCTTAGAAAGCATACAAGCAGGTGTGATAAGGGACGTGTGCCGGGACACAGGACAGGGAACATTCAAGGAGGAATTGTTATGAAAATTGTAGTGTTGGACGGATATACAGAGAACCCGGGAGATTTAAGCTGGGAACCTCTTGAAAAATACGGGGAGCTTACGGTATATGACCGTACCTCCTATGTGGACTCACCGCTGATTGCCGAGAGGATCGGGGACGCGGAAGTGGTAGTTATGAATAAGACACCGATCACCAGAGAGACCATAGAGAAATGCCCGAACATCAAACTGATCGCCGTGCTGGCTACCGGATACAATGTGGTAGACTGCGCTTATGCAAAGGAAAAAGGAATCCCGGTGGTGAATGTGCCGACCTACGGGACACAGATCGTAGGCCAGTATGCAGTGGGCCTTCTTCTGGAAATCTGCTCCCACTATGGACATCATGCGCAGACGGTAGCTGAGGGCAGATGGGAGAGCAATGCGGACTGGTGCTACTGGGACTACCCCATGATAGAGCTTTACGGCAAGACGGCAGGCATTATCGGACTGGGACGGATCGGCCAGGCAACAGCAAAAATCCTTCAGGCAATGGATATGAAGGTGCTCGCCTACGACGCTTACCAGAGCGAGGCAGGGAAAAAGCTGGCAGAGTATGTGGACTTAGACACCCTGTTTGCCCGGTCGGATGTGATCTTCCTTCACTGTCCTCTCTTCCCGGAGACAGAAGGCATAATCAATAAAGAAAATATCTCGAAAATGAAAGACGGCGTGATTCTCATCAACAACAGCCGTGGACAACTGGTAGTGGAACAGGATCTGGCGGATGCCCTTAACAGCGGGAAAGTATATGCCGCAGGTCTGGACGTTGTGTCCACAGAGCCGATCAAAGGCAGTAATCCGCTGCTGAAGGCAAAGAACTGCTTCATTACACCCCACATTTCCTGGGCAGCCCAGGCATCCCGCCAGCGGATCATGGACATTACCGCTGACAATATCAGGGCTTATGCAGAAGGCAGTCCTGTGAATGTTGTGAATAAGTAAAGCAATGCGGAGAGAGGAGTGAAGTGCAGTGGGGAATAAGGTATCATTTGACTATTCTAAGGCAGCGGGCTTTGTCAGTGCCCATGAAGTAGAATATATGAAAGAAGCCGCCGAAAGAGCCAGAGCTGCGCTGGCAGCAAAAAACGGCGTGGGAAACGATTTCCTGGGATGGATCAACCTGCCTGTTGATTATGACAGGGAAGAGTTCGCGGCTATCAAAAAGGCGGCTGAAAAGATCCAGTCCGATTCAGAGGTTCTGGTGGTGATCGGCATCGGCGGTTCCTACCTGGGTGCCAGGGCAGCCATTGAATTTCTGAGACATGGATTCTATAATAATATCAGCAGAGAGCTGAGAAAAACGCCTGAGATTTATTTTGCAGGCAACAATATCAGCAGTACCTATCTGAAAGGGCTGATCGATGTGATCGGGGACCGGGATTTTTCCGTCAACGTGATCTCCAAGTCAGGAACCACCACGGAACCGGCGATCGCTTTTCGTGTATTCAAGGAAATGCTGGAGAAGAAATACGGCAGGAAAGAAGCTGCAGGCAGAATCTATGCCACCACGGACAAGGCCCGGGGAGCTTTAAAGAGTCTGGCAGAAGCGGAAGGCTATGAGACATTTGTTGTGCCTGACGATGTGGGCGGCCGTTTCTCCGTGCTGACCGCAGTGGGCCTGCTTCCCATCGCAGTCAGCGGCGCAGATTTTGACAGGCTCATGGAAGGAGCCGCTTTTGGACGGGAAAACGCACTGCATCTTCCATATGAAGAGAACGACGCACTCCTTTACGCGGCAGTCCGCAATATTCTTCTGCGCAAAGGCAAATCCGTAGAGCTGCTGGCAAACTATGAACCCAGCGTGCACTACGTGTCGGAATGGTGGAAGCAGCTCTACGGGGAGAGCGAAGGCAAAGACCAGAAAGGACTCATGCCCGCTTCCGTTGACCTGACCACAGACCTTCATTCCATGGGTCAGTTCATCCAGGACGGATCCAGAATCATGTTCGAGACAGTCCTCAATGTGGAGAAACCCAGGGAGGAACTGGTCATCAAAGAAGAAGCGGCAGATCTTGACGGCCTCAATTATCTGGCGGGAAAAACCGTTGACTTCATCAATAAAAGCGCAATGAACGGCACGGCGCTGGCTCATACCGACGGCAATGTGCCAAACCTTCGGGTAAATATACCGGAACAGAATGAGTTCTGTCTGGGGCAGTTATTCTATTTCTTTGAATTTGCCTGCGGCGTCAGCGGTTATCTGCTGGGAGTGAATCCCTTTAACCAGCCGGGCGTTGAGAGTTATAAGAGCAACATGTTCGCTCTGCTGGGAAAGCCGGGATATGAGGAAAAGCATGCGGAGTTAATGGAAAGACTGTAGACTTAAAAGTTGTTTGTATTCTGTTTGTCCCGGAAGAAACCAGGCCGGAAAATGCGGTATTTGGGCCTTTCGGGACAGTGAAAAAAATTTTTTTAAAAAAATTAAAAAAAGGACTTGATTTTTTTTGAGTTATCCTTTATAATTCATTTTGTTGCAAAACAATGGGCTATCGCCAAATGGTAAGGCAACGGACTCTGACTCCGTCATTTCAAGGTTCGAATCCTTGTAGCCCAGCTAAGAATCAATATCCCAGACTAAGTGTCTGGGATATTTTGGTATACAGGAATAATTGTTATATACCCGGGAGGCAGAAAAAATGAAATACTCTTTTGAAAGTTATGTCCGCTACAGTGAGATTGGGGAGGACAGGAATCTGACCCTGAATTCCGTCATCAATTATTTCCAGGACTGCAGTACCTTTCATTCGGAACATACAGGTGTGGGGATTGATTATCTGCAGGAGAAGAACCGGGTATGGGTCCTTTCCTCCTGGCAGATCGTTGTGGACCGGTATCCAAAGCTCTGCGAGAAAATAAAAATAACTACCTGGCCCTATGCGTTTAAGCGTTTTCTGGGAAGCAGGAATTTTACCATGGAGGATGAGAGCGGGGCAACGGTTGCCTATGCCAACTCTCTGTGGACATATCTGGATCTGGAGACCGGTATGCCGGCAAATGTATCAGAGCAGCAGATCGAGGCCTATACACTGGAAGAGAAATATCCCATGGAATATGCGCCCAGGAAGATCAAAATGCCTGTGGACACGGCAGAGTATGAGAGCTTTCCCGTGCGTCCCCACCATCTGGATACCAATCACCATGTAAACAACGGACAGTACGTGGCTATGGCAGAGGAATACGTGCCTGCCGGATTCTGTGTGCACCAGATGCGGGCGGAGTACAAGGGACAGGCAGTGCTGGGAGATATCATAGTACCAAAAGTGAAGCAGGAGCAGGGGGTATGTACCGTGGCTCTCTGCAGTGAGAACGGCGAACCCTATGCGGTTGTGGAATTAAAGGAGAAAAAAGAATGGAATTAGGCAGAAAACAGAAACTGGTTGTTGTGAAGGCTGTGGATTTCGGTGTGTATCTGGGAGACAGACCGGACGCAGGGGAAACGGACAGAGTGCTCCTTCCCGGCAAAGAGGTGCCGGAGGGGACGAAGGAAGGGGACCAGATGGAGGTATTCCTCTATAAGGATTCCTCTGACCGTCTGATCGCAACCACCAGGACTCCGGCACTGATGATGGACCAGGTGGGATTTTTGAAAGTTGCCCAGGTGACGAAGATCGGAGCATTCCTGGACTGGGGACTGGAAAAAGACCTGTTCCTTCCATATAAAGAACAGACAAAGAAGGTGCATGAGGGGGAGGAAGTGCTGGTATCCCTCTATATAGACAAGAGCAGCCGTCTGTGCGCTACCATGAAAGTGTATCACTACCTCAAGACAAATTCTCCCTACATTATAGGAGATACTGTGACAGGTGTGGTGTATGAGCACAGTGACAACTTCGGCGTATTTGTGGCAGTGGACGGGCAGTATTCCGGCCTGATTCCAAAACAGGAGGCCCAGGGCAATTATAAGGTGGGCGAGGAGCTGACACTGCGTGTCACTCAGGTCAGGGAAGACGGCAAGCTGAATTTGAGCGCAAAGCAGAAGGCCCATATCCAGCTCCATGAAGATGCCGAGAGCGTGTATGAGATCATCAGGGAGTTTGAAGGTGTTCTGCCCTTTGATGACAAGGCTTCACCGGAAATCATAAAGCGTGAGTTCGGCCTGAGCAAGAATGCGTTCAAACGCGCTGTGGGGCATTTGCTCAAAGAAGAGAAAATAGAACTGAAAAACCATAAAATTTATATACGTTAGATGCTTCACGAATAGGAAAAGGTATGATATACTTGTACCGTAAATCAATTTATCAAATTCTTTTTTGTACTTGTCCAGAAGGAGGAAAATAAGTGGACTCGATAGATTATTATGACCGATACGCGGTACCTTATTATGAAGAAACTGTAGAACTGAGCATGGAGGAGCAGCTTCAGCGTTTTATGGACCTGCTGCCTGAGAATGCAGAGGTTCTTGATTTGGGCTGTGGGTCGGGAAGAGACACCTTGTTTCTCGAAGACGAAGGATTCAGCGTAACCGCAATGGACGGCTCCGCCAGAATGTGTGAGCTGGCAGAGATTCATACGGGCCGGGATATCCTGCATCTGCGCGTGGAAGACATGGAGTTTGACGATGTATTTCATGGTATCTGGGCGTGTGCCGTATTGGGGCATTTCCCGCCGGACAAGATCCAGGAAGTGATGCAGAAGATTCTCAATGCACTGAAGGATGACGGTGTTCTGTATTTTTCTGTGCGCAAAGGCGACAGGAACGGCAGATACAACGGTCGTTATTACTACGATTACAGCAGGGATTCCCTGGATGACCTTCTGGATTCGATTCCGAATATCAAAGTGCTGGACATCTGGAAGACCAGCGATGCCCGCGGCGAGGATCACAATAACAGGTGGTACAATGTGCTGCTTCGGAAAGTAAAAAATAAAGAAGAATAGACACCATACAGGAACAGTAAAACAGAGGAGAACAACAGTGGAATTTACCCATTTACATGTACATACAGAGTACAGCCTGTTGGACGGTTCTAATAAAATAAATGAATATGTAGCCAGAGTAAAAGAACTGGGAATGGATAGTGCAGCCATAACGGACCACGGTGTCATGTTTGGCTGCATAGATTTTTATAGGGCGGCAAAAGCTGCAGGAATCAAGCCTATTCTGGGATGTGAAGTCTATGTGGCGCCCGGTTCCCGGTTTGACAAGGAGATTGGCAGAGAAGAGGACCGTTACTATCACCTGGTACTTTTAGCTGAAAACCAGGAGGGCTACCAGAATCTGATGAAAATTGTATCCACGGGTTTCGTGGACGGTTTTTATTACAAACCACGTGTAGACCTGGAGATTCTGGAAAAATACCATGAAGGAATTATTGCATTAAGCGCTTGTCTTGCAGGAGAAGTTGCAAGAGATATCACAAAAGGTTTTTATGAGGAGTCCAAAAAAGCGGCTCTGCGATATGAAGAGATTTTCGGAAAGGGGAATTTTTTCCTGGAACTGCAGGACCACGGTATACCGGAGCAGCACAGAGTGAATCAGCAGCTTGTGCGTATGAGCAGGGAGACGGGAATTGAACTGGTGGCTACCAATGATATCCACTATACCTACAGCACAGACGCGGAGGCCCATGACATTCTCCTGTGCGTGCAGACCGGCAAAAGGCTTCAGGACGAGGACAGAATGCGCTATGAGGGCGGCCAGTATTACGTGAAATCCGTGGAGGAGATGGCAGCCCTGTTTCCCTATGCACCGGAGGCTCTGGAGAATACCCACAAGATAGCCAAGCGCTGTAATGTGGAGATAGAATTCGGCGTGACAAAGCTGCCGAAATTTGATGTCCCGGAGGGCTATACAGCCTGGGAATACCTGAACAAGCTGTGTTTTGACGGGCTTGCCGAGAGGTACAGCGGCAATATGGAAGAGCTGGAAGAGCGTCTGAACTATGAGCTTAATGTTATTAAGAATATGGGATATGTGGATTATTTCCTGATCGTATGGGATTTTATCCGGTATGCCAGGGACCACGATATCATTGTGGGACCGGGGCGTGGTTCCGCTGCAGGAAGCCTTGTGTCATACACTCTGGGAATCACCAAGCTGGACCCTATCAAATACAATCTGCTCTTTGAGCGTTTCCTGAATCCGGAACGTGTGTCCATGCCTGATATTGACGTGGACTTCTGCTTCGAGCGGAGGCAGGAGGTCATCGACTATGTGGTGGAGAAGTACGGCAAGGACCGGGTGGTGCAGATTGTCACCTTCGGTACCATGGCTGCCAGAGGTGTCATCCGGGATGTGGGCCGTGTTATGGACCTGCCCTATGCCCAGTGTGATGCTATCGCCAAGATGATCCCCACAGAGCTGAACATCACCATTGACAAGGCCATGAAGATGAATCCTGAGCTGAGGGGTCTCTATGAGGCGGATGAGACGGTGAAAAAGCTCATTGACATGAGCAAGAGGCTGGAGGGGCTTCCGAGACATACCTCCATGCACGCGGCGGGCGTGGTGATCAGCCAGAAGCCCGTAGTGGAGTATGTCCCCCTCTCCAGGGCATCCGATGGTTCCCTGGTGACGCAGTTTACCATGACCACGCTGGAGGAGCTGGGTCTTCTGAAGATGGACTTTCTGGGCCTGCGTACCCTGACGGTTATCCAGAATGCGGCAAAACTGGTGGCGCGTGACAAGGGTGTGGATTTGGATATGGACCACATAGACTATGATGACAAGAAAGTGTATGCCATGCTGGGAGCCGGTAAGACGGAAGGCGTGTTCCAGCTTGAGAGCGGCGGGATGACAAGCTTTATGAAGGAGTTAAAGCCCGGTAATCTGGAGGATGTCATTGCGGGAATCTCCCTATACCGTCCCGGCCCCATGGATTTTATCCCCCAGTATATCAGAGGAAAGAACAATCCCGGGAGCATCACATACGACTGTCCGGAGCTGGAGCCTATTCTGGATGCCACCTACGGCTGTATTGTATACCAGGAGCAGGTTATGCAGATCGTGCGGAGCCTGGGCGGCTATACCCTGGGAAGAAGTGATATGGTGCGCCGCGCCATGAGTAAGAAGAAAGCATCCGTCATGGAGAAGGAGCGTCAGAACTTTGTCTACGGCAACGAGGACGAAGGGGTTCCCGGCTGCGTCAACCGGGGGATCAGCGAACAGGTGGCTAACAAGATCTATGACGAAATGATAGACTTTGCAAAATACGCTTTCAACAAATCCCATGCGGCAGCCTATGCGGTTGTGGCCTACCAGACCGCGTTTTTAAAATATTACTATCCCGTGGAATTTATGGCAGCCCTCATGACATCTGTGATCGATAATCCATCCAAGGTGTCTGAATATATCCTCTCCAGCAGAAGGATGGGAATCGACATTCTCCCCCCTGATATCAACAAGGGAGAAAGTTCCTTTTCTGTGGACGGAGGTTCCATACGTTACGGCCTTTCCGCCATTAAGAGCATCGGAAGACCTGTCATTGAGGGACTTGTGGAGGAGAGAAACCTGCGGGGAGAGTTTAAAACACTCCGGGATTTCATAGAGCGCATGTCCGGGCGTGACATAAATAAGCGGACCATAGAAAACTTCATCAAGGCAGGTGCATTTGACGGTATTCCCGGCAACCGACGCCAGAAGATGATGGTCTATGTACAGATACTGGATGCGGTGAACCAGGAGAAAAAAACTGCCATGACCGGGCAGATGAGCCTTTTTGACCTGGTCTCCGAGGAGGAAAAGGAAGCTTACGAGATCCGTATGCCGAATGTGGAGGAGTATCCCAAGGAAGCAAAACTGGCATTTGAAAAAGAAGTGCTGGGTGTGTATATCAGCGGTCATCCTCTGGAAGAATATGAACAGAGGTGGAGAAACAACATCACTGCAGTAACCACGGATTTCCTGCCTGATGATGAGACCGGAATGCCCAGGGTCATGGATAATTCCAAGGTCACTGTGGGCGGCATGATCACAGGCAAGACCATCAAATATACCAAGACCAACAAGGTAATGGCTTTCCTCACAGTGGAGGATCTTGTGGGAACCGTGGAGATTGTTGTTTTCCCAAGGGATTATGAGAAGAATGCCCAGCTCATGGAGGTGGACGACAAAGTATTTATCCAGGGAAGAGTGTCGGCGGAGGATGAAAAGGCCAGCAAACTGATCTGTGAAAATATACGTTCCTTTGACGATGTACCCAGTGAACTGTGGGTGCAGTTTGCCACAAAAGAGGATTTTCTGTCAGGTGAGGAAGAATTTTACAGGCTGTTGAATGACTCGGACGGAAGGGACTCTGTGGTGGTATATATCCGCTCTCCCAAGGCTGTAAAACGGCTCGGCCCGTCCAGGAATGTAAAGATAAATGGAGAACTTCTTGGCAAACTGTACGAAAAGTACGGCTCTGACAACGTAAAAGTTGTGGAAAAGAGTATTGAAAAACTTACCAAAATGCATTAAAATAAGGAAGATTAGAGGTAACTATTCAGATTGCTGAACAGTTTAAGATTAGAGGTCAAGAGGGAATCATGAAAATACAGTAATGGAGGAGAAAAATGGCTGCGAATAAAGAAATCAAGACAATCGGTGTTTTAACCAGCGGCGGGGATGCCCCGGGTATGAATGCTGCCATCCGTGCAGTTGTAAGACGAGGCCTGAGCCGCGGTATTAACATGAAAGGTGTTTTAAAGGGATACAACGGATTATTAAACGAAGAGATAATTGATTTGACAGCCGTGGACGTTTCCGATACCATCCAGAGAGGCGGTACGATTCTTTATACGGCACGCTGCGCAGAATTCCGTACAGAGGAAGGACAGAGACGCGGTGCTGAAGTGTGCAGAAAGCACGGAATTGACGGCCTTGTCGTGATCGGTGGTGACGGTTCCTTTGCCGGTGCGCAGAAGCTGGCCAATCTGGGAATCAATGCTGTAGGTGTTCCGGGAACCATCGACCTGGATATTGCATGTACGGAATATACGATCGGTTTTGATACCGCTGTGAATACAGCTATGGAAGCCATCGACAAAGTGCGTGATACCTCCACCTCACATGAGCGTGTCAGCATTATCGAAGTTATGGGAAGAAATGCCGGATATCTGGCACTGTGGTGTGGTATTGCCAATGGCGCCGAGGATGTTCTTCTTCCTGAAAAATATGACTATGACGAACAGCAGATTATAAATAATATTATTGATAATCGTAAAAAAGGCAAGAAGCATCATATTATTATCAATGCCGAGGGTATCGGACATTCTGAGGCAATGGCAAAGCGTATCGAGGCTGCCACAGGCATTGAGACAAGGGCCACCATACTGGGACACATGCAGCGAGGCGGAAGCCCTACATGTAAGGACCGTGTATATGCATCCATCATGGGCGCGAAAGCGGTGGATGTCCTGCTGGAAGGCAAGACCAAGAGAGTTATCGGTTACAAGAATGGCGAGTATGTGGATTTTGACATCAACGAGGCACTGGCTATGAAGAAAACCATTCCGGATTATCAGTTTGAGATCAGCTATTCTCTGTCACACAATTACAGCAAGAACGTATAAATTTTTTCCTGCCGCATATGGGACAGGAGTTAAGGTGTGTATATGAGAAAGATGCATGTTAGAAAGACAAAATTTAAAACTGCACAAATCATCGCGTTGGGATTTGCAGCCATTATCTTTCTGGGAGCACTGCTGCTTTCCCTTCCCATCGCGTGGGCACCGGGGCATCAGATTAAGTTCATCGATGCCCTTTTTACGTCCACGACTTCTATCTGCGTGACAGGACTGGTGACAGAGTCCACTTACGCAGCGTGGTCCGGGTTCGGGCATGTGGTCATCCTGTTCCTGATCCAGCTTGGAGGTTTCGGTGTCATAACCTGCGGGACCCTGGTGGTTCTGGCAATGGGAAAGCGTGTGAGCATCCGCAACAGGCGGCTGATCCAGGAATCCTACAATCTGGATACCCTGAAGGGACTGATCGCTCTTGTGCGTAAGATCGTACTGGGAACGCTTCTGGTGGAAGGTGTGGGAATGGTCTTCTATTCCTTTCAGTTTGTTCCCGAGTTCGGCATACAGAGGGGACTGCAGATCTCACTGTTCAACTCTGTGTCCGCGTTCTGTAATGCGGGTATGGATATCATCGGTGACAACAGCCTTGCAAATTATGCGGGCAGCCCTCTGGTGAATATTACAACTATGGCTCTCATTGTACTGGGCGGCATCGGCTACCTGGTCTGGTGGGATTTGATAAAATGCGCAAAACGGCTGTTTCGCAGGGAGATGGGCTTCCGGCAGGCGGTGAGGGCTTTGGAGCTGAACACGAAAATAGCGGTCACTGCTACGGTCATCCTGATCTTCGGCGGTGCGTTCCTGATCCTGATCCTGGAGTACAGAAATCCGGGAACTCTGGGTAATATGCCCTTCTGGGAAAAATGCATGGCTGCGGTCTTCCAGTCCGTGACCTGCAGGACAGCGGGCTTCTTTACGATTCCCCAGGAAAATCTTCAGGAGGCATCCGCTATGGTCTGTATGATCCTCATGTTCATAGGCGGCTCCCCTCTGGGTACAGCCGGCGGTGTGAAGACTACCACCATGGCAGCTCTGCTTCTGACCGGATCTTCCTTTTTCAAGGGTAAGGAGGATACTGAAGTATTCAACAGGAGAATCCCGGAGAACAACATCAGGACAGCCTGGGTGGTGCTTATGCTGGGGCTGGCTGTTGTGCTTACATCCACTATCGGGCTGGCGATCGCCACGGAGGGGATGGAGGAAGGCGCGTATCTGATCAATATTATGTACGAAGTGACTTCAGCGGGCGCTACCGTGGGGCTTTCCAGAGGGCTGACCCCTCTTCTTCCTGCGGCAGGCAAGCTCATCATCATACTGACTATGTATATCGGGCGTATCGGCCCCACAACTCTGGCGACAGCACTTACCATTCACGGCGAGAAGAAACCTTCGGGTATGCATCTGCCGGACCAGAAAATATTTATCGGCTAGGAGAATGAGGATATGAAGAAAAAAACATTTGCAGTCATCGGTCTGGGAAAATTCGGCTACGCTGTGGCGGAGACACTGGCAAAATCCGGATATGAGGTTCTGGCAGTGGACGGAGACAATGAGAAGGTGCAGGCGATTGCCCCCTATGCCTCCTACCCCCTGTGTGCAGATGTAACGGAGCCGGGGGTGATGGAGTCTCTGGACTTTTCCAATGTGGATGTGGCAGTCATCGGTATTTCCGACCACATGGAAGCCAGCATTATAGCCACATTGTACGCAAAGGAAGCCGGGGTATCCTATGTCCTGGTCAAGGCAAACGGCGTGCTCCACGGGCATATTCTGAAGAAAATCGGCGCGGATGAGGTGATCTTTCCGGAATACAATACAGGTGTGCGGGTTGCCAAGAATTTTATTTCCGGAAGATTCAAGGACTTCTTTGAGCTGTCGGATGAGGTGAGCATGGTGGAAATGCACGTGCCGGATACCTGGGTGGGCAAAAGCCTGATCGAACTGGACCTGCGCGGGCGTTACGGAATCAACGTGATCGCCATCAAGGAAGGGGAGAACGTCACTATTGAGATGAATCCACAGGAACCGCTCAGAGCAGGACAGACTCTCGGAATCGTAGGCAAGAATGAGATTCTTTCCAGGCTCAGCGAGACCAATTATCAGGATTGAGGTATTCCATATGATTACAAGCATGTCAAACGCACAGATAAAACACATACAGCAGCTTATGAAAAAAGCCAAAGCCCGCCGGGAAAGCGGGCTTTTTGTGGTGGAAGGTATGAAAATGTTCCGAGAGGCGCCAAAGGATAGGATCGAAAAGGTATATGCATCCACATCCTTTCTGGAATCCGGGGACAACCGGGCAGTTCTGGAAGAAAAAGGTTTCGGGAGTGAAAGTCCGGACATGGAGGAAGTGGATGACAAGGTGTTCCGCTCCCTTTCCGATACGGTGACGCCCCAGGGGATTCTCTGTCTGGTCAGACAGGTGGATACCCCTCTTTCCGCCATGCTGGAGGCGCGGCAGCCTCTGCTCATGATATTGGAAGATCTGCAGGACCCGGGCAATCTGGGGACAATCCTGCGCACAGGGGAAGGCGCAGGTGTCTCCGGTGTTATCTTGAATAAGAACTGTGTGGATTTATATAACCCCAAAGTGATTCGCTCCACTATGGGTTCCGTGTACCGTATGCCTGTGCTGACAGTGGACAGCATATCGGATATCCTGCCGGAACTGAAAAAGCAGGGTGTGCGGACATATGCGGCCCATCTGCGGGGGGAACATTTTTACGACCAGGAGGATTTCAGGGGAAAGACAGCCTTCTTTATAGGAAATGAGGGAAACGGATTGTCTGATGAATTGTCCGGTCAGGCTGACTGCCTCATTAAAATCCCCATGCAGGGACAGGTAGAATCCCTGAATGCAGCTATGGCTGCCGGGATACTCATGTATGAGACATCAAGACAGAGAAGAAAGGTTCTGTAAAGGCGGAGATATCCGTTTTTACAGAACCTTTTTTTGTTGTGATGCCATGTACATTTTTCAGTACAAGCAATATATCGTTCAAATGCTGCAAAAAACGATTCGCTTTCTGTAAATATCTACAATTTGTTACAAAAATTACCCGCTTGACAATAAAATGTAATCTTGATACAATATGTTCGTAACAAAAATTAATAAATTTGTAACAAATAAAAACAAATGGACTGATAGGAGGCCCTTTTTTATGAAAGAAAGAATGCGACGTATTTTATGCTGTATGGGAACTGCAGGTGTTATGACAGTTATGATGGTGGTTCCGGCAATGGCAGCAGACGTTACGGAAGATAATCAGAATATAGAAGTGATGCAGGAAGCAGAACAGACAGAGACTGACGTCCAGGATACAGAGGACGGACAGGATGCAGATATGCAGGAGAATGAGGAAGTACAGACTGAGGATACACAGGATGACAGCTGGAGCGATAAAGTCGCGGCAAATGTTCTTACATATGCCAATATCCGTGAAGGGGCAGATGTGAGCAGCCAGTGTATCGGCAGACTTCCCTCCGGAGCTGTGGCAACTGTAGTCGGAAATGATGAGGGATGGCTGCAGGTGACTTCCGGGGAAGTCAATGGATATATCCGAGAAGATTTGGTGGTTTCCGGTGACGAAGCCAGGAATTTATATGAAGCTATGTATGGAGCAGGTGATATCTCTGTGGAGGCCGTGACTGTGGATGCAGAGGCAGAAGCGGCAGCAGAGGCAGCAGCCCGGGCCGTACAGGCATCTGCCGAGGCGGAACAGCCGGAGCAGGGACAGGCAGCAGAGGAGACAGAGGCGGACAACGCACAGGCAGCAGCCCAGGAAGTATCCGTCTCAACATCAGATCTTGACCTGATGGCAGCGATCATTGAATGTGAAGCAGGCGGTGAATCTTATGAAGGAAAGGTCGGCGTCGGTGCTGTCATCATGAACCGCATCAGAAGCGGGGAGTTTCCAAATACATTATCAGAAGTCATCTACCAGAGCGGCCAGTTTGAACCGACTTGGACGGGCAAACTGTCAAACGTACTCTCACGGGGAGCAAGTGAGGCATGTTATGCGGCCGCTCAGGATGTCTTCGCAGGAGCAAATACGATCGGAGACCGTCTTTTCTTCCACGCAGGAGGCGGAAGCGGTCTGACTATTGGAAATCAGACATTTTACTAAAATATTCGAGCAAGAGCGGAACGGGGAGAACCTGTTCCGTTCTTTTTTTATGAGAAACATTGTCCTGCAGGTTAATGTGTATTAGAATGAAGTGCAAAGGAGAGGAAAATATGCTGATTCAGATAGTAGAGGATGACAGGGCATTAAGTGACGGAATCGTCCTGGCGCTTGGGGAACAGGGGACGGAGTTTGTACAGTGCACAGGTGTAAAATCCGCGGAGAAAGTTTACAGGGAGCAGAGTCCGGATCTGATCATTCTGGACATCAACCTGCCGGACGGGAACGGATATGATTACCTGAAATGGGTCCGCAGCCGGGCAGATACCCCTGTACTCATGCTTACTGCCAATGATATGGAGATGGACGAAGTTATGGGACTGAGCCTGGGAGCGGATGATTATATGACAAAACCCTTCAGCCTGGCTGTTCTTCGTGCGAGGATCCGGGTACTGCTCCGCAGGCAGCAAAAAGCGAGGCCGGAGCGTTTTGAGTTTGATGGTTTTATCTTGGATTTCGGTGGCCTCATTTTTGAAAAGAGAGGGCAGGAAATATCACTCAGCAAAAATGAACAGAGACTGCTCAGACTTTTTCTGGAGAATGAGGGCAGGGTTCTGACCCGTTCCGTGCTTGTGGACAGGCTCTGGACGGACGGCGCGGAGTATGTGGATGAGAATGCCCTCTCTGTCACGATTAACAGACTGCGGGGCAAGCTGGAGGACAAGAGGGAAGGCATTACCTATATACAGACCGTGTATGGGCAGGGATATGTGTGGAGACGTGAAAGGGCAGGTGAGTAAGTCCATGCTGAGGATCAGAAAGACGAGAAAAGTGGAGGAGATGCTGGACGCAGCCCTCTCAGGCAGTTTCCGGGAATCCGACTACGATGAGTCGGAGCTTTCCAGGGTGGAGACAAAGTGGAAGCGGTTTTTGAGCACTTCCGCGCTGTCAAGAGAGCACCTGGAGAGGGAGAAGGAGAATGTGAAAAGCCTGGTATCCGACATTTCCCATCAGACCAAAACGCCGGTTGCCAATATCAGGCTCTATACAGAGCTGCTGAGAGAACGGCTTTGCCGGGAGGAGGATACACCGGAAAGGCAGCAGGAGATCCGGATGGCTGAGGAGATAGCAAGACAGGCGGAAAAGCTGGATTTCCTCATACAGTCCCTGACGAAGATGTCCAGACTTGAGAGCAATATTCTGGAGGTCCGGCCAAAGGAACAGGACCTGGGAAAGCTTCTGGAGGAATGTATTGCGGATGTGGCGCCAAAGGCGGAGAAGAAACAGATACAGGTTATCAACAACTGTGTGGATAACATCACAGCATTTTATGATTTCAAGTGGACAAAGGAGGCGCTTTACAATGTGCTGGACAATGCGGTGAAATATTCCCGGCCGGGAGGTAAGATCACGCTCTCAGTGACAGAATATGAGCTGTATACTGCTGTCTCTGTGAGAGATGAAGGTATCGGGATCGCGGAGGAGGACACAGCCGGAATCTTCCGGCGGTTTTACAGAGCTGAGTCAGTACAGCAGGAGGACGGGGTAGGAATCGGGCTTTATCTTACCAGGGAAATATTGAGAAAACAGAACGGGTATATTAAGGTGAAATCCACGCAGGGGAAAGGATCGGAGTTTTTTCTTTACCTTAAGCGCGGCAGGATATAACAGATTTTATGAGAATTAAAAATGCCCGGGAGAGAAACCATGGGGGCGGTTTTCTCCCGGACATTCCGGGGAACGGCTGTGTTACCGGATGTTGTGGTTATATCATAATATATTTACAGATAAACAGCACAGCCAGTATATACATCAGAAGGCTGATCTTCTTTTCCTTTGCCTTTCCGGATACAAGGTTGATGACCACGTAGGAGATAACGCCAAAGGAGATTCCTTCGGAGATACTGTACATAAACGGCATTGCGATAATACAGATGAATGCCGGGATCGCTTCTGTGAAGTCCTCAAAATTGATCTTCGTGATGGATGTCAGCATCAGGAAGCCTACAATGATCAGCGCCGGTGCCGTTGCAAAGGACGGAATAGCCAGAAAGATAGGTGACAGGAACAGGGAGAGGCCGAATAAAAGGGCCGCTGTCAGACTTGTAAGTCCTGTACGTCCGCCTTCTGCTACGCCGGAAGCACTTTCCACGAAAGTGGTGGTTGTGGAGGTACCGAGAACCGCACCGGCAGCGGTACCGACAGCGTCTGCCATGAGAGCGCCTTTGATCTTCGGAAGCTTTCCGTTTTCATCCAGCATATCAGCTTTGGAAGCTACACCGATCAGAGTGCCCAGTGTATCGAACATATCCACGAACAGGAATGCGAACATGATGACTACAAAGTCCATGGTAAACACTTTTGAGAAATCCATATGCATAAAAGTAGGAGCTATGCTGGGGATGGAAATACCGTTGGAGAAATCCGGCAGCAGGCTGTAGAAGCCGGCTTCTGGATTGGGCACATAAATCCCTGCAAACTGGCAGAGGATACCAAGGATCCAGGTACTCAGAATGCCCCACAGGATATTTCCCTTTATGTTCTTTACAAGAAGAATGGCTGTGATCAAAAGTCCGATGAGAGCTAACAGCACGGTAATACCCTCAGACTGAAAAGTCCCGTTTTTGATGGAACTCTTAAAGGAAAACAGGGTGACAAGTGTTGAGGAGTCCACAACGATCTTGGCATTCTGAAGTCCTATAAATGCAATGAACAGGCCGATACCTACGGATACCGCATGTTTCAGGTTCATGGGTATGGCGTTGAATATAGCCTCACGCACATTGGTCAGCGACAGTACGATGAAGATGATACCTTCCACAAATACCGCGCTCAGTGCCATCTGCCAGGAAAATCCCATGCCCATAACAACCGTATAGGTAAAATACGCGTTCAGCCCCATGCCGGGAGCCAATACAAAAGGATAGTTGGACAGCGCTGCCATCAGACAGGTAGCGATAAAGGATGCCAGGGCGGTAGCTGTAAAGACCGCACCCCGGTCCATACCGGATTCTGAAAGGATATTGGGATTTACGGCAAGGATGTACGCCATTGTCATGAATGTGGTAACACCAGCCAGAATCTCAGTCTTAACGTCCGTGTGATTTTCTTTTAAATGAAATATTTTTTCTAAACTCATAAATTTTCCTCCTGCCTCCACTCATTATACGAGCTAATGTTATTTTTTATGGATGAACCGCCGCCGGGTCGTTATAGTTCTGCCTCCTTTCCTTTTAAAAATTCCGTAAAAAATACTACCGGTCATAAACTGCTGATTTCCGGCACAATTCCTCATCCGGAAATTTATAGGCAGCTATTACGGTAGCTGGTAGAGACGCCCATCCAATTATGAGCCTATATAAACTTCACAAATATTTTATTTCCATAAAAAATTTATTAAGACTTTATAATGCTAGCATACTACATTTTTAACGGAAAGGCAATAGGAGAATGAAATTTTCTATAATCATCAAGTACCGGCAGCCGCAATTCTTTCACAAGTGTTAGATTTCCGAAATAATGTGGAAAGAATAAAATGATAGGATAAGGACAGTAAAAATAATTACTTGCCTGTCCCTGCAGATACACATGATACGGGCAGCAGAAAGGTGAAGATATGGAAGTATTGAAGACAGAAGCACTCAGAAAATATTACGGTACAGGGGATAACCTTGTAAAGGCCCTGGACGGCGTGGATATGGCTGTGGAGCGGGGCGAATTCCTGGCGGTGGTGGGGACCAGCGGGAGCGGGAAATCCACGCTGCTGCACATGCTGGGCGGTCTGGACCGTCCCTCCTCCGGTAAGGTCTATGTGGATGACAAGGATATCTCCCGGCTCAAGGAAGATTCCCTGTGCATCTTCCGCAGACGCAAGATCGGTTTTATTTTCCAGAGCTATAACCTGGTACCTGTCCTGAACGTGTATGAGAATATTGTTCTGCCCATCGAACTTGACGGAAATGACGTGGATAAAAGTTATGTAAATCAAATAGTGGAGGTGCTTGGTCTGGGGAGCAAGCTGAACAGTCTGCCCAGCCAGCTCTCCGGCGGACAGCAGCAGAGAGTTGCCATTGCCAGGGCGCTTGCCACAAAGCCTGCCATTATTCTGGCTGACGAGCCTACCGGAAACCTGGATTCCCATACCAGCCAGGATGTACTGGGACTGCTTAAAGTGACGGGTGAGAAATTCGGACAGACCATAGTTATGATCACTCACAATGAAGAGATTGCTCAGATGGCTGACCGCATCATCCGCATAGAGGACGGAAGAATCGTAAAAGGCGGTGAGGCAGATGCGTAAAGTCAAGAACCGGAAAGCCATCCGCCGCGTGGCTGACAGGACCAGAAAGGCAGCCAAGAGCAGAAACCTCATTGCTGTTCTTGCCATAGCCCTGACTGCCCTGCTTTTTACCTCGGTCTTTACCATCGGCGGAAGTATTGTGGAGAAGCAGCAGGAGGCCACCATGCGCCAGGTGGGAGGAAGCGCCCACGGCGGATTCAAATACCTGACACAGGAAGAGTACGATATAGTCAAAAAGGATAAGAAGTTAAAAGAAGTGTCCTATCGAATCGTGGTAGGGGAAGCTGTGAACGAGTCGCTGAAAAAACTGAGAACAGAAATAGGATATTACGAGGATTTGGAAGCAAAGTTCAGCTTCTGCTATCCTGAGGAAGGGCGCATGCCGGAGGCTGCGGATGAGATTGTCACCAGCGACCTGGTTTTAAAAGCCATGGGCATACCCTGCGAAGTCGGGCAAAAAGTCCCTCTCAAGTTTACAGTCAGTGACAGGGAATACGAGCGGACTTTTACACTTACCGGCTATTTCAAGGGAGATACCATATCCATGTCCCAGATCATGCTGGTGTCCAGAGAACTGGCGGATGAGCTGGCGCCCACACCCACGGTTTCCGCCATGGGAAGCAATATAGACGCATCCGGTTATACGGGAAGGATCATGGCGGATTTTAATTTCCGTAATAGTTTTGATCTGACCGGGAAGATGGAGGCGCTGGCAGAGAGGTGCGGATTCCCCAAGGATACAGTAAGCGATGGAATCAACTGGGCCTACATGGGAATGGATATCAATATAGAAGATATGCTTCCTGTGGCTGCCCTTCTGCTGGTGATCCTGGTATCCGGCTACCTGATCATCTACAACATTTTCTATATCAATGTGTTTTATGATATCCGTCGGTACGGCCTTTTGAAGACCATCGGCACAACGGGCAGACAGCTCAGGAAGATTGTGCGCAGACAGGCCTATATGCTCTGTCTGTACGGCATTCCTCTGGGTCTTTTGCTGGGCGGTGTGACAGGAAAATGGATACTTCCCATTGTCATGCAAAATCTGGTGTTTTCCAGTACAGCGGATACGAAGGTGACTTTAAAACTATGGATCTTTGCTGCCTCCGCTGTTTTTTCCCTTCTGACGGTCTATATAAGCTGCATTAAACCGTGCCGTATCGCATCCTCCGTCTCACCTGTGGAGGCTGTACGGTATACGGAAGGACAGAACAGCAAAGCGGCCGGGAAAAAGGGCAGGAAGACAAAGAAGGTAAAACCCTGGACCATGGCGGCAGCCAATATGCAGAGAAATAAAAAGAAAGTTGTCATTGTGACCACCTCCCTTTCCCTGGGACTGGTGCTGCTGAACAGTGTCTACGGGCTTGTAAGCGGATTTGATATGGATAAATTCATTGCCTCCGCCACGGTCAGTGATTATTCCGTATATGAAGCCGGTCTTGATAACCCTACGATCATTGATAAACCGGTGGAGGGTGTGACAAGAGAATTTCTGGATGCGCTGTCAGAGCAGAGCGGGGTGGAGGAAATCTCCAATGTTTACATGAATTATATAAATCAACCCAATTTTACGGAGGAAGAGCGGTCTGCGTTTAATAAGAAAATACTGCAGAATCCAAAGGCACAGCCATATCTGGGAAAATATTTTGCAGAGGAAGCCTACCAGGAATCCATTGCAAACGGCACCTTTGACATTATAGACGGCAAAATATTCGGAATCGGACGCCTCATCTATGAGAAGATGGAACTCTCGGAGGGGGAACTGGACTGGGAGAAGTTTAAAACGGGAAAATACGTGATAACCTCAAAGTTCGGACATCTGGGCCCGGATGAGAACCGGATCAATTATTACGAAGTCGGAGACAAAGTGACGGTCCGCCTGGATGACGGCAGCAGCAGAGAGTATGAGGTGATGGCTGTAGGGGATCTGCCCTATGCCTGCGGACTTCAGTCCTATGGTGTATTTGAATATAATTTCGTACTTCCTGACCGGGAATACCTGGATTTTATCGGAGACAGGCTGCCCATGAGAACACTTTTCAATGTGGAAAAGGACAAAGAGGCTGACATGGAAAAATGGCTTTCCAACTACTGCGAAAATGTAAATGCAGACCTGGATTATACGTCAAAAGCCACAGTAGCCGCAGAGTTTGAGGAAGATAAAGATATGTACGTCATAGTTGGCGGGCTTCTGTCACTGATCCTGGCGGCCATTGGTATTTTAAACTTTATCAATACCATGGTGACGTCAGTCCTGTCCAGAAAGCAGGAGTTTGCCATGATGGAGGCAGTGGGGATGACCGGGACACAGCTCCGCCGGATGCTGGGATGTGAAGGCCTTCTGTACGCGCTTTTTACAGGCGCAGCGTCCGTCATATTAGGCGGGATACTGAATGCCACAGCGATCCGCGGCTTAGGAGACGCTCTTTTCTTCTATAGCTGGAGATTTACGGTCACACCCATACTGCTCTGTTTCCCGGTTCTCGTACTGGTTGTGCTTGCGGTTCCCGCGCTGTGTTATAGGAGTATGTGCAGGACAAGCGTGACGGAAAGAATGAGAAAAGCGGAATAAAAATATTGTTATTTTCAGTCTTTTACGATATAATATCAACAAATGGATATATTATTCGTAAAGGACTGATTTTTTTTACCTGAAATCATCCGGAAAGGAGAGATGGGTATGTTGACATTCTTTACAGCTTTTACAGCAGGTTCCATAGCAGTGATGTGGCTGATCCTTTTGGGGGTGCTTCTGGTGGTTGAGATCATCACCCTGGGGCTTACAACCATCTGGTTTGCGGGAGGAGCACTGGCCGCGTTTCTTGCAGCACTGGCAGGCGGACCTTTATGGCTGCAGATCATACTGTTTTTTGCGGTCTCTATACTCCTGCTTATTTTTACCAGGCCGATAGCAATAAAGTACATGAACAAAAATGTATCAAAGACAAATGTAGACAGTCTTCCCGGCGAAAAGGCCGTGGTTATAAAAACCATAGATAATCTGAGAGGTACCGGGCAGGCTGTGGTAAATGGACTGGAATGGTCCGCTAAATCCAAGGACGAAACAATTATCGATGAAGGAAAAGTCGTGAGAATTGTGGCGGTCGAGGGAGTAAAGCTAATTGTAGAGGAGGAAAAATAATATGAATGTAGGAACAGTATTACTGATTATTGCGGTTATACTTCTGCTTATCGTGATAGCGTCCTGTATCAGGATCGTGCCCCAGGCACACGCCATGATCATTGAACGCCTGGGAATGTATAAGGAGACATGGGGAACAGGACTTCACTTTAAAATTCCGTTTGTTGACAGGATCGCAAAACGTGTGAATCTGAAAGAGCAGGTTGTGGACTTTGCACCGCAGCCGGTCATCACAAAAGATAATGTTACCATGAGGATTGATACGGTTGTATTCTTCCAGATCACAGACCCGCGTCTGTTTGCCTATGGTGTGGAGAATCCCATCATGGCAATTGAGAATCTGACAGCCACTACACTGCGTAACATCATTGGTGATATGGAACTGGACGCTACCCTGACCTCCAGGGAGATTATTAATACCAAGATGCGTGCGTCTCTGGACGTGGCAACGGACCCGTGGGGAATCAAAGTAAACCGCGTGGAACTGAAAAATATCATTCCGCCGGCAGCCATTCAGGAGGCCATGGAGAAACAGATGAAGGCAGAGCGTGAACGCCGTGAATCCATTCTGAGAGCAGAAGGTGAGAAAAAATCCACTATTCTGGTAGCAGAAGGTAAGAAAGAATCTGCAATCCTGGATGCGGAGGCTGAGAAACAGGCAGCTATTCTCCGTGCAGAGGCTGAGAAGGAAAAGAAGATCAAGGAAGCAGAAGGCCAGGCGCTGGCAATTCTGAAGGTACAGCAGGCAAAAGCAGATGGTATCCGTTTTATTAAAGACGCAGGTGCAGATCAGAGCGTACTGACGATCAAGAGCCTGGAGGCATTTGAAGCGGCAGCGGACGGCAAGGCGACAAAAATCATAATTCCGTCTGATATCCAGGGAATCGCAGGTCTTGCGGCATCTCTGAAAGAGATCGTCACAGATAAAGAAAACTAACTTCCGGCGGGCATTTACTGTCGGGCATGATAAAGACAGAGGGGCAGTTGCAGATATGTGACAGCCCCTCTGCGGCATTTTATTAGCAGGGTGATTGTGTGCAGGGCAGGGTGAAAAATCCAGGATGCAGACTGCATCATAGGTAAGAGGAGGCATCAGTCATGAAACCGGTAATTGACCTTACAAAGGAATATGGTCTTGTTCTGGAGGGCGGCGGCGCAAAGGGTGCATACCAGATCGGCGCATGGAAAGCCATGCGGGAAGCGGGTGTGAAGATCAAAGGCATTGCAGGCACCAGCGTGGGGGCACTGAACGGCGCCCTGATCTGCATGGATGATCTGACCAATGCGGAGAAGGTCTGGGAAAATATTTCCTACTCCAGCATTATGTCTGTGGAAGATGAGAAAATGGAACTTTTGTTTCATCAGAAGAAGCTGGATGTGGATATGCTGAAGAGCGCCTTTGATTTTATGAAAGAGGGCGGTATTGATGTGACGCCGCTGAAGGAGCTGATCGCGGAATGTATTGATGAGGAGAAGATCATCCATTCCCCTGTGGATCTGTATGTCCTGACCTTCAATGTGGATGATAAGAAAGAGCTGGATATTGATGTGAAGCAGTGTGACCCGGAGCTTATTAAGGATTTTTTGCTGGCAAGCGCCTATATTTTTCCGCTGTTTAAGAATGAACGTCTTCACGGCAAACGCTACATTGACGGCGGAGCCATCAACAATGTACCCTTAAGTTCCCTGGTGGACCGTGGATACGAAAATATTATTATGGTAAGGATTTTCGGAATCGGACGGGAGAAGAAGGTAAAGATTCCCGAAGAAACCACAATTTATACAGTGGCTCCCAAAGTGAGCCTGGGAAGCATCATAGATTTTGACAGAAGAAAAAGCAGGCGGCATATGAAACTCGGGTATTATGACACCATGCGCTTAATATACGGGCTGAAGGGAAAAATATATTATATTGATGAATCAGAAGAAGAGTGTTATTATTTAAAGCAGTTGACAGACTTAGATGATTTGGTCTTTGAATATCTGATGGATACGTACCAGCTTTCCAGAGACCCCAGGCTGTTTCTGCGTAATATGACAGAGGTGATCCTGCCGGTTCTGGCAGAGGAGATGAAGCTCTCCAAGGACTGGAATTACCGGGAATTGTATCTGGCTTTACTGGAGGCAACCGCAAAGCTGTGCAGGGTATCAAAATACAGGATCTATACGCTGGAGCAGCTTCAGGAAGCAGTGTATGGGAAGCTGTACCGGCTGCATGGTATGGATATTCCTGCATTTGTACAGGTGATTTCCAGGGATGTTCTGATTTGACTAAAGAGATACGCGGCTGGGCCGTGGTAAATGAGGAGGATAAGTAAGATGGATTTAAAAGGACGCAGTTTTCTGACACTGAAGGATTTTACGGCTGAGGAAATTGAATATCTGATTGATTTGGCGGCTGAGCTAAAGGAAAAGAAAAAACAGGGAGTTCCCGTTGACACATTAAAGGGCAGAAATGTAGCTCTTATCTTTGAAAAGACCAGCACCAGGACTCGCTGTTCCTTTGAGGTGGCAGCCCACGACCTGGGAATGGGAACCACCTATCTGGACCCAAAAGGCTCCCAGATTGGCAAGAAAGAGAGTATCCGTGACACTGCCAGAGTTCTGGGAAGAATCTATGACGGAATTGAATACCGCGGATTCGGACAGGAGATCGTGGAAGAGCTGGCAAAATACGCAGGTGTGCCTGTGTGGAACGGCCTGACAAACGAATACCACCCCACACAGATGCTGGCTGACCTTCTGACTATCCGGGAGCACCTGGGCAGAGTGAAGGGCGTAAAACTGGTATACATGGGTGATGCGCGCTACAACATGGGAAATTCCCTGATGATCCTCTGTGCCAAGATGGGAATGCATTTTGTTGCCTGCGCACCGAAGAAATACTTCCCAAATGACGCGCTTGTAAAAGAGTGTGAGGCATTTGCCGAGAAATCCGGCGGTACCATCACACTTACGGAAGATGTGGAAGCAGGGACAAAGGATGCGGATGTGATCTATACCGATGTATGGGTGTCCATGGGTGAACCGGATGAAGTCTGGGAAGAGCGTATCCGTGAGCTGACCCCGTACAAGGTGACCGCCGAGGTTATGGAGAACGCGGGAAGTGAGGCGATATTCCTGCACTGCCTGCCTGCATTCCATGATCTGGAGACCACCATCGGAAAAGAGATGGGACAGCGCTTCGGTCTGACAGACATGGAAGTGACAGATGAAGTATTCGAATCTGCACAGTCTGTCGTTTTCGATGAGGCGGAGAATCGTATGCATACGATCAAAGCTGTAATGGCAGCGACTTTGGGGGCATAAGGACAGATGGAATTAAAGACCGTATGGCTGGGAAAAACGTGGAATTTTGCTGAGGAGACAGATTCCACCAATGACTGGGCAAAAAGAGAAGCCGGGAAGGGTGCGCCTCACGGCGCGGTCTTCCTGGCGAGAAACCAGACAAAAGGAAAAGGAAGAAGGGGCAGAAGCTGGGCAGATCCCAAGGGGAGCGGTCTTGCCATGTCCCTGCTTCTGCGTCCGGATATGCCCCCCGAGCGTGCCCCCATGATGACAGTGCTCATGGGGCTTTCCGCGGCACAGGCAGTGGCGGATGTGACAGGAAAGACGGCGCAGATCAAATGGCCCAATGACCTTGTCATGTCGGGGAAAAAACTCTGCGGAATCCTCACGGAAATGTCCATGGAGGGAGGGAAAATATCCCATGTGGTCATCGGAGTGGGCATTAACCTCACAGAGGAGAAGTTCCCTGAGGAGATAAAGGACAAGGCCACATCCCTGAAGCTGGAGTGCGGCCGGGCACCGGAGACGGATGTGATGGCAGCAGCGGTTCTGGAGCGTTTTGAGGCGAATTATGAGCGCTTTTTAGAAGCAGGGAGTCTGCAGCCTTTTCAGAAGGAATATGACAGGCTTCTTGCCAGCAGAGGACGGGAAGTAAAGGTTATGGAAAAAGAACGGGAGCTTGTGGGAACCTGTCTGGGTATTGATGAGGCAGGGGAGCTTCTTGTGCAGACCCCGGGAGGTGCCTGTGAGATCATTTTTGCAGGTGAAGTATCTGTGCGGGGGCTGTATGGATATGTATAGTTGTGGTAACTGTTCAGTCAGGTCTGCGCATTTACTGCGCTGACCGTGCAAAAGAGTAGTGGTGGCAGGTATTCGCCCCA
>NZ_JBBMFP010000016.1:0-136690 GCF_040095955.1 Blautia caccae
TGGTGATTTGGACATAAAAATACCTCCTAAGTAGCTTTTGGTTATTTCCATTGTCTACTTAAGAGGTATCATATCACATCCATCTGCCGGCATTTTGTTTTTCAATTTGGACTATAGATGTCTTCTGCTGGATTCTTTTTTCATACCTTCGGAGATAAGAAAGAGAGAAATAGTACATATAATCCAAAAAAGTTACATGTACTTAAAAACCTGAATGCCTTATGATAGAGCAGAAACAATGAATTTTAGGAAATTTTCAGCTTATCAACAGGAGTGAGACATATGACAAAATTTGAACCGGTTTGGCTGACTATCCCTCTGTTTGACGGCATAAAACCGGAAAAGCCTTATCACAAAGAACACCAAAAGCGCACCATGCAGGTGTTTCCGGTGCAGAATCTCCATGTTCTTGCCCGCTCAGATGTGGAGACAGAGGGGAACGGAGAGAAGTATCTGCTGCGCATATCCGCAGATGATTACTACAAGCTGTGGGTCAACGGCAGATTTGCAGGACAGGGCCCTGCCCCGGCGTGGCCGGAGAAATATTATTACAATGAGATAGATATTACAGAATTTCTGCATCCCGGAAAAAATGTGCTGGCAGTACATCTCTATTACCAGGGACTTATCAACCGTGTGTGGAACAGCGGGGACGGACGCTTTGCCCTTACCGCACAGCTAATCTGCAGAAGTTCGGAGGAATGCCTCCCCCTTTCCTGGAAATACAAAATATCCGAGGCCTATACAGGGGAGACAACAGGCTATGAGACGCAGTTCTTGGAGAACTTTGACAGCCGGCGCTGGGATGCGGACTGGAATCTTCCCGGGTTTGATGACAGCCGGTGGGAGCCTATGATAAAGGCAGAGTGGGCAGACTATACTTGTGTCAGGCAGCCCACAAAAATGCTGGCTGTATACGAAAGGGCACCGGAAACAGTAAAAAAAGAGGATGGCTGCTGGTATGTGGACATAGGCCGTGAGATCACAGGCAGTCTGCGGATCAAAGCCTCCGGCCCGCCCGGAGCGGAAGTGGAGATTCTCTGCGGGGAGGAGCTGCGCAAGGACGGCAGTGTCCGCTGTGACATGCGCTGTGGCTGCACATACCGGGAGATATGGACACTGGACGGCGGAATCTGCGAGCTGGAGCCGTATGACTACAAAGGATTCCGATACGCGGAGATCCGCTTTGGAAGCGGCGTAAAGATTCTGGAGATCCGCGTCCTGATCCGTCATTATCCCATGGAGGATTCCCTGTGTACACTGAGAACCACAGAGGAAAAACTGGCAGGCATATTTTCCATGTGCAGAAACACGGTAAAATACGGTACCCAGGAGGCATATCTTGACTGTCCCACAAGAGAGAAGGGGCAGTATCTGGGGGACGCGGTGGTCACGTCACGTTCCCAGGTGTGGCTGACGGGAAAGACAGAGATGCTGAGAAAATGTATTGACCAGTTTGCCCTTACAAAAGACATCTGTCCCGGCCTTATGGCAGTGGCTCCGGGGGCCTTTATGCAGGAAATCGCTGATTTTTCCCTGCTGTGGTCGCAGCTTCTGCTGACAGACTATGCATTCACCGGGGACAAGGGATTTCTGAGAAAATATTATGATACTGCCAGAGGTGTTGTAAATTATTTTTCTGTGTATGAGGACGAAAGCGGGCTTTTAGACCGGGTGTCAGAGAAGTGGAATCTGGTGGACTGGCCTGAAAATCTGCGTGACGGGTATGATTTTACCCTGAGCCGCCCGGTGGTGGCAAAAGGCTGCCACAATGTCATCAATGCTCTGTATGCAGGGGCATTCAGGGCGTTGACAGAGATAGAGCGGATTCTGGGAATACCCGCATCCTGTTCCTTTGAAAAAATACGGGCTGCCTATATAGAGGCTTTTTATCGACCGGACAGAAAACTGTTTGCAGACAGTAAGCAGAGCGGACACTGTTCTCTCCACTCCAATCTGTACGCGCTGTATTTCGGGCTGGTACCCGGGGAGGCAGCGGACCGTGTAGCGGATTTTCTGGAGGAAAAAGGGTTCTGCTGCGGTGTCATGCCAAGTTATTTTGTTCTCAAAGCTCTTGCGGATGCAGGACGTTATGAGAGCGTATACAGGCTTCTGGTCAATGAAGGGGAACACGGCTGGGTCAACATGCTGCGGGAGGGGGCTTCCGCCTGTTTTGAGGCATGGGGAAAGGAACAGAAGTGGAATACCAGCTTATGCCATCCCTGGGCCACAGCGCCTGTCAGTATTTTGATCGAGGAACTGGCGGGGATCCATCCGGACCTGGGAGAGCATAATGGATACAGGTTTGAACCCCATATTCCGGATTCCATAAAAGAATTCTGCCTTACCGTCCCCTTTGGAGGAAAGCAGTTGAAAGTGATAAAGGAGGATGGGAGAATCGCTTTGTATCAACAGGAATCATGCGGCAGCTTTTTTCATTCAGCTATTGACACAAGAGATATGTAAGTGTATAGTGTGATGTATAGAGATACACACTAAAGGGGTGAGTCATGAAGATAACAATATCAAACACGGCCAACGAACCGCTGTACCAGCAGATCATGGAGCAGATAAAGGAGAATATCCTGAGCGGTGAGCTGCAGGAGGGGGAGCTGCTTCCATCTATCCGCAGTTTTGCCAATGATCTGAAGGTCAGTGTGCTGACCATCAGAAGAGTCTATGAGGAGCTGGAAAAAGAGGGGTTTGTGGTCAGTCAGGTTGGACTGGGAACTTTTGTAAAGGCCGGTAACACAGAACTTTTCAGGGAATCCAAACGCAGAATGATTGAGGAAAAGCTTACGGAAGCCTTGAAACTGGCATCTATGCTGGATATCAGCAAAGAGGAGATCATGGAGATGCTGGACATTTTAAGCGAGGAGATTGGAAATGGATAATGTGCTGGAAGTAAGGAATCTAAGGAAAAACTATAGCAGGTTTGAACTTCAGGATGTCAGCTTTACCGTACCGGAGGGGTGTATTGCGGGATTTGTGGGAAACAACGGTGCCGGCAAGACAACCACCATCCGAGGCATCTTAAATCTGATACATAGAGACGGCGGCCAGGTGAATATTCTTGGAATGGATATGTATGGAGGGAAGGAGAGCGAACAGGAGATTAAGAACCGGATTGGTGTGGTTACGGATAACGGAGGCTTTTACGGAATGTTTACCTTGAAGGAGACGGCATCTCTTTTCGCTTCCCTGTATAAGAACTGGGACGATTCCGTGTATAAGGACTGGATACGTAAATTCTCCCTGAACGAGAAACAGAAGATACAGGAATTGTCAAGAGGAATGAAAGTGAAGTTTTCCCTGGCGCTTGCCATGTCACACCATGCGGAGTTTTTGATCATGGATGAACCCTCCAGCGGCCTTGACCTGCTCACCAGGGCACAGATCCTGGAAAGTCTCAGGGAGTATATGGAGCGGGAGGGCAGAGGTGTATTTTTTTCTACTCATATTGCGACTGATATTGAAAAGGTGGCAGATATTGTTATTCTCATTGACAAGGGCAGGATTGTATTCCAGAAGGAGAAGGATGCCCTGATGGAGGAATACAGGATCGCAAAGGGTGACAGCAGGGATTTGACCGGGGAGGCAGAAGAACTGTGCATCAGTCTTAGGAAAACCCAATACGGATTTACCGCTGTCACCAGCAGGACAGAGGACATGAAGCGTCTGATTCCGGATGTGGTGTTTGAGAGGCCGGATATGGAGGAGATACTGATGGCATGTATGGGAAAGGGGAGTGAAGAGTATGGTAAGAGCACTGTTTATGAAAGATGTCAGACTCGTTAAAAAGAATTTTTTGATCATGCTTGTGATGATTATCGGTATGCCGGTTTTCCTGAACTGGAGACTTGATGCTCAGATAGATGTGGGGGCTGTGCCGCTTCTGATGATAGTCAACATTTTGGGATTGATATTGTTTGGAAATATTTGTACGGAAGAGGAAAAATATCCCGGAGGTGAAGTTATACTCTTGTGTGCGCCCTGTTCAAAGAAAATACTGGTGGCTGTGAGGTATTTGATCATGACCCTGTTTTTTCTGCTCTGCACAGCGGGATATGAGGCAGTCTGTCTTATCATGAATCGAAACGTTTTGCATGTATGGCAGATCATGCAGGCATTGTCTGTTTACATTCTGTTAATGGGAATTTTCATTCCCGTCGTATATAAAGTAGGAGTGGTAAAAGTTCAGTACTTACTTTCAGGAACCGTTGTGGTAGTGGGATTTTTCAGCTCTATGTTTACAAATTCCGCATTTTACAACTCTATGACAGATTTTCTGTATCGGAACCAGAACATGGCAGTGGCAGGATTTGGAGTATTTTGTATTGTATTTTTGCTGGCATCCTATATTATCTCTTCAAAAATATATGAGAGAAAAGAATGTGTATAGATGTCTTTATGGAAATTCAGGCGGATTTGCCGGCATGTGTGAAGCTGCATTCACGCTGCTGACAAATCCGCCTGGCTCTGTATTGGGGGAACATTTCAATTCTTATCATATTACCGAAAAGAAAACCATCACGGTACTGCAAGATGTTTTTGTGAAAAATGTACCCTTGTCAGCATATAGAAAAAGCGTTATGATGATAAGACAGTTTTACAGATTATCTCTGCGGACAGCAGGAAGACAAGTTGACAGAGACATATTATAGGAGATTTTTATGCAGTTATACGATTTAAACGAAGCAGAGGAGCGTGTCATCCTGGTAGGCGTTCAGGAGGGGGACGGCGACGATACGGAGGAATCCGTGGAAGAACTTGCGGAGCTTACAAAAACAGCAGGTGCACTGGTGGTGGGAACGGTGATCCAGAAAAGAGAGCGGATCCATCCCGGTACCTATGTGGGAAAGGGCAAGATGGAGGAGCTGAAAATGCTGCTCACGGCGCTGGATGCCACAGGCATTATCTGCGATGATGAGCTGTCGCCGGTGCAGATGAACAACCTGCAGCAGGAGCTGGACTGTAAGGTGATGGACAGGACTCTTCTGATACTTGATATTTTTGCGGATCACGCCTCCACCAGCGAAGGAAAGATCCAGGTGGAGCTGGCACAGCTTCGCTACCGGGCAGTGCGGCTTGTGGGGCTGCGCAATTCCCTTTCCCGTCTGGGCGGCGGTATCGGAACCAGAGGTCCCGGTGAGAAGAAGCTGGAGATGGACAGGCGTCTGATCAAGGAGCGCATTTCCCAGTTAAAGCGGGAGCTTGAGCAGGTGAAGCGCCACAGGGAGCTTTTGCGCGAGGGCCGGAAAAGGGACCGTGTCATGACAGCCGCTATTGTAGGGTATACCAATGCGGGTAAGTCTACCCTTTTGAATACACTGACAGATGCCGGGGTCCTTTCTGAGGACAAACTGTTTGCCACACTGGACCCGACAACCAGAATGCTGGAGCTTTCCGGGGGAACCAGAGTCTATCTGACGGATACCGTTGGCTTTATTCGGAAGCTGCCCCATCACTTGATCGAGGCATTTAAAAGTACCCTGGAGGAAGCAAAATACGCGGATATCATTCTGCATGTGGTGGATGCTTCCAATCCTCAGATGGAAGACCAGATGCGTGTGGTATATGATACCCTCCGGGAACTGGAAGTGACCAATAAAAAGGTGGTGACACTTTTCAACAAGCAGGATAAACTTTCCGGAGAACAGATCCTCAGTGATTTTAATGCTGACCATGTGCTGCGCATTTCTGCCAAAACAGGGGAGGGCCTGGAGCGGCTCAAAGAAGTGCTGGAAAAAATCGTGACGGAAGACCAGATCTATCTGGAGCGCGTGATTCCTTATAAAGATGCAGGGATTCTGCAGCAGATCCGCAAGTACGGACAGCTCATGGAGGAGGAGTATACAGACGGCGGAATCGCAGTAAAAGCAAGGGTTCCAAAGGATATTTTCGGACGTCTGTAAGCCGTTATACCGACCGGTCAAAGGCCGCAGAAGAGTAACGCAGGAATTAATAATTTGATTAATAAAACTACCATATATTGGAAAATTCAAAGAATGTTTACAATATATGGTAGTTTTTACGGTTGACGAAAAGTATAACCTTTGCTACAATAGACCTACAGCGTTTATACAGAGGCTATTCTCTGTGAATGCGAGGCGGGGCGGCAAGATGGTCCTGCTTCTTTACATATAAGGAGGAAAAGGAATGTTTCAGGTAGTAAAACGTGATGGGGAAATCGCAGAATTTAAGCTGGATAAGATTGCCGAAGCAGTCAAGAAGGCATTCGATGCCACGGAGAATGAATACAGCAGTGACATGCTGGATCTGCTGGCACTCCGTGTGACTTCAGATTTCCAGAAGAAAATTGTAAAGGGAAAGGTTTCTGTTGAGGATATTCAGGACAGTGTGGAGAATGTTCTGATTCAGGCAGGTTACTCTGATGTGGCGAAGTCCTATATCCTGTACAGAAAACAGAGAGAAAAAATCCGCAATATGAAGTCCACCATTCTGGACTACAAAGAGATTGTAAACAGCTATGTGAAGGTGGAGGACTGGAGAGTCAAGGAGAACTCCACAGTGACCTACTCCGTGGGGGGACTGATTCTGAGCAATTCCGGTGCCGTAACGGCCAATTACTGGCTGTCTGAGATTTACGATACGGAGATCGCTGAGGCACACAGAAACGCGGATATCCATATCCATGACCTGTCCATGCTGACAGGATACTGCGCAGGCTGGTCCTTAAAACAGCTTATCAAGGAAGGTCTTGGGGGCATTGAAGGAAAAATCACCTCCTCCCCGGCCAAGCATCTGAGTGTGCTCTGCAACCAGATGGTGAATTTCCTGGGAATTATGCAGAATGAATGGGCAGGCGCCCAGGCATTTTCCTCCTTTGACACGTACCTGGCACCTTTTGTCAAGACTGACAACTTAAGCTATCCTGAGGTGAAAAAATGTGTGGAGTCCTTTATCTACGGCGTCAATACACCGAGCCGCTGGGGTACCCAGGCACCCTTCTCCAATATCACTCTGGACTGGACCGTACCGAATGATCTGGCAGAGCTTCCGGCCATTGTAGGCGGGGAAGAGATGCCGTTTAAATACAAAGACTGTAAAAAAGAGATGGATATGGTGAATAAAGCTTTCATTGAGACCATGATCGAGGGAGATGCCAATGGACGCGGTTTCCAGTATCCCATTCCCACTTACTCCATCACCAGGGATTTTGACTGGTCAGATACAGAGAACAATAAGCTGTTGTTTGAGATGACTTCCAAATACGGCACCCCGTATTTTTCAAACTATATCAACAGTGATATGGAGCCGAGTGATGTCCGGAGTATGTGCTGCCGTCTCCGCCTTGATTTGAGAGAGCTGAGAAAGAAAACAGGCGGTTTCTTCGGTTCAGGGGAGAGTACCGGTTCCGTGGGCGTTGTGACCATCAATATGCCGAGGATCGCATATCTGGCAGAGGATGAGGAAGATTTCTTCCGCAGACTGGACCATATGATGGATATTTCAGCCCGTTCCCTGAAAATCAAGAGGGATGTGATCACAAAACTTCTGGACGAGGGACTCTACCCGTATACCAGAAGATATCTGGGAAGCTTTGAGAATCATTTTTCCACCATCGGTCTTCTGGGCATGAATGAGGCCGGCTTAAATGCCAGATGGCTGAAATGCGACATGTCTGATGAGAGAACTCAGGAATTCTCCAAACGTGTGCTGAACCACATGAGAGAGCGCCTGAAAGATTATCAGGAAGAGTACGGTGATTTATACAACCTGGAAGCAACTCCGGCAGAATCCACCTCCTACCGTCTGGCAAAGCACGACAGAAAACGCTGGCCGGATATCAAAACAGCAGGAAACGAAGGGGACACACCGTATTACACCAACAGCTCCCATCTTCCGGTGGACTACACAGCGGATATTTTCGATGCCCTGGATATTCAGGACGAACTGCAGACTCTGTATACCTCCGGTACCGTATTCCATGCGTTCCTGGGAGAAAAGCTGCCTGACTGGAAAGCTGCTGCTGCTCTTGTAAGAAAAATAGCGCAGAATTACCGTCTGCCATACTATACACTGTCACCTACATATTCTGTCTGCAAAGACCACGGTTATCTCTCTGGCGAACATTTTATCTGTCCGAAATGCGGTAAGAAGGCTGAGGTTTACAGCCGTATTACAGGCTATTACCGTCCGGTGCAGAACTGGAATGACGGAAAGAGCCAGGAGTACAAGAACCGTACCGTTTATGATATTGCCCACTCGGACTTTAAGGGCAGCACTAAAACGGTGGCCATGACAGCAGAGGATGTGAGGATAGAGGAGACCAGGAACGGACAGGTAACGGCAAAGTATCTCTTTACCACAGAGACCTGCCCCAACTGCAAGATCGCCAAGCAAATGCTGGAAGGCGAGGACTACGAGCTGGTGGACGCGGAGAAGAACCCGGAGCTGGCACGGAAATTCGGTGTGATGCAGGCACCGACCCTCATTGTCATCAATGGTGAGGAGACAAAGAAATATGTCAATGCGTCCAATATTCAGAGATACGTGGACGAAGATTAATAACAGAGACCCGGTCTGAACGCCGGGTCTTTTTGGTATAAAAAGATGAATTTTTGCTTATCTTGTCGGAGCCTTTGCGTTGACAAGATAATCTATAAATTTCTTGGCAGCGTCAGGCGGGGGTTCCCGTCTGGCAGACTGCATCTATAGATTACCCACCTGACCGGATTTTGCCATACAAAAAGACAGCCGGGATATCTCCCGGCTGCCTTCCGCATAAAAATATAAGTAAAAGAAAATACAGGCTTATTTATTCTGGCTTTTTGCAGCCTCTGCCATTTTCATGGCGCGAACCTTCAGCGGCAGACCGAACAGAGTGATGAATCCATCTGCATCGTGGTGGTCATACAGGTCTCCGGTTGTGAAGGATGCCAGTGACTCGCTGTACAGGCTGTACGGAGAAGTGGTACCGGCTTTGATGATATTGCCTTTGTACAGTTTGAATTTCACTTCACCTGTCACATACTGCTGTGTGCTTTCCACAAATGCCTGGATCGCTTCGCGCAGCGGTGTGAACCATTTTCCTTCATATACAATCTGGGCAAACTGGCTGCCCAGTTTTTTCTTTGTCTCCATGGTATCGCGGTCCAGGATCAGTTCTTCCAACTGGTCATGAGCCTCCATCAGGATGGTTCCGCCCGGTGTCTCATATACGCCGCGGGATTTCATGCCTACAACACGGTTTTCCACGATATCAATGATACCGATACCATGCTTTCCGCCCATGGCATTCAGCTCTGTAATGATTTCGGAAACCTTCATGGATTTTCCGTTCAGGCTTGTGGGAATACCTTTTTCAAAGGTCATGGTCACATATTCCCCTTCATCCGGAGCCTTCTCCGGTGTTACGCCGAGAACCAGCAGGTCATCATAGTTGGGCTCTTGTGCCGGGTCTTCCAGTTCCAGTCCCTCATGGCTGATGTGCCATAAGTTACGGTCACGGCTGTAGCTGTGACTTGCGTCAAAAGGAAGGTTGATGCCGTGTGCTTTACAGAACTCTATCTCATCCTCACGTGACTGCATGGTCCATACATCGGTCATACGCCATGGAGCAATGATCTTCAGATCAGGAGCCAGAGCTTTGATCCCAAGCTCAAAACGAATCTGATCATTTCCTTTTCCGGTAGCACCGTGGCAGACAGCAGTGGCGCCTTCTTTCCTTGCGATCTCAACCAGTTTTTTGGCGATTCCGGGACGGGCCATGGAGGTACCAAGCAGGTATTTGTGCTCATAGACAGCGCCTGCCTGAACGCAGGGAACAATGTAATCGTCACAGAACTCGTCGATGATGTTTTCAATATATAATTTGGATGCGCCTGATAATTTGGCACGTTCGTCCAATCCGTCCAGCTCATTTCCCTGTCCGCAGTCTACACAGCAGCAGATAACTTCATAATCAAAATTTTCTTTCAGCCACGGAATCAGTGCTGTTGTGTCCAGTCCGCCTGAATATGCTAAGATAACCTTTTCTTTCATGATAAAATCCTCCTGTATTTTCCTTTTTCTATGTACCGGAGCATATCCGAATCTGCATTCCCGCAGCCCGTGTGCCCCGTTCTAAAATTTTGTATTTGCTTTCGACATGATTTACTATACAACAACTTTAATATTTATGCAATAGTAAAATGAAAAAAATGTAAAAAAATTTTATGTATCATTTTACCTGATATCAAAGTTTCCTTAATTAATATATGGAATAACAAATGTGTGTGTCAGAAAAAAACTGGAAAATTTCTCAAAAAAAGGCTTGCATATTATACAGAAAAGATGTATGATTATGCAATCGAGGGAAACTTTTATGCATCATGCTGCAGACAGGATAAAGCTTTACTATGCAAAACAACTGGAGTATGATAAAGGTATACACAAGCGGCCAAAGCGCTGCGGAAATGAAAGAAGATAAAGATTACTTAAGAAAGGTTGTTGAAGAACATGATAAAAGCAGGAATCATCGGGGCGACCGGCTACGCCGGCGGCGAACTTGTCAGATTACTTTTAAATCATAAAGAAGTGGAAATCAAATGGTACGGTTCCAGAAGCTACATAGATAAAAAATACTACGAGGTCTACCAGAATATGTTCAAGCTGGTGGATGACAAATGTATGGATGACAATATGGAGGCCCTGGCCGACGAAGTGGATGTGATTTTCACAGCAACACCCCAGGGCTTATGCGCGTCTCTGGTGAATGAAGAGATCCTCTCCAAAGTAAAGATTGTGGATCTGAGCGCAGACTTCCGTTTAAAGGATGTGAAAGTATACGAGGAGTGGTACAAAATCCAGCATAAATCCCCGTCCTTTATAGAAGAAGCCGTCTACGGCCTCTGTGAACTCAACCGGGAGGACGTGAAAAAGGCCCGCCTGGTGGCAAACCCGGGCTGTTATACCACTTGCAGCATTTTAACCTGTTATCCTCTGGTAAAAGAAGGTCTGATCCGGCCGGAGACACTGATCATTGACGCAAAGTCAGGAACCTCAGGAGCGGGCAGGGGAGCAAAGATTGACAATCTCTACTGTGAAGTCAATGAAAATATCAAGGCATACGGTGTGGCAACCCACCGCCATACACCGGAAATAGAAGAACAGCTTGGGTATGCGGCAGGCAGAGCGTTCTGTCTGAATTTTACCCCCCATCTGGTGCCCATGAACAGGGGAATCCTGGTGACTGCCTATGCCTCCCTGACAAAGGACGCAGACTATGACACCATCCGTGCAGCCTATGAAAAATATTACGGCAGTGAGTATTTCATCCGCATCCTGGATCAGGATGTATGCCCGCAGACGAAATGGGTGGAGGGCAGCAATTTTGTGGATGTGAATTTTAAAATCGACAAGAGAACAAACCGCGTGATCATGATGGGCGCTATTGATAACCTGGTAAAAGGTGCGGCAGGCCAGGCGGTGCAGAATATGAATCTGATGTTTGGATTTGAGGAGACAGAGGGCCTGAAGCTGGTGCCCATGTTCCCGTAAGTGATAGGAGGACGAAGCAGATGAAAGTTATTAACGGCGGCGTGACCGCAGCACAGGGATTTCAGGCAGCGGGAATCGCGGCGGGAATCAAAAAAGGAAATGCCAAGGACATGGCTATGATATACAGCACAGTACCCTGCAAAGCGGCCGGTACTTTCACCACAAATGTTGTAAAAGCAGCCCCTGTCAAATGGGACCAGCAGATTGTCTATCATGCGCCGGCAGCGCAGGCGGTTGTCTGCAACAGTGGGATCGCCAATGCCTGTACAGGGGAAGAGGGCTTTGGATACTGCAAAAAGACAGCTCAGGCGGCGGCCGAGATTCTGGGAATCCCGGAAGATTCTGTGCTGGTGGCTTCCACAGGCGTGATCGGAAAACAGCTTCCCATGGATATTCTGGAAGCAGGCGTGAAGAAAATGGTGCCCCTGCTCTCGGAAACGGCAGCAGCAGGCACCCTGGCCGCGGAATCCATCATGACTACAGACACCGTGAAGAAGGAAATCGCGGTGGAGACGGAGATAGACGGAAAGAAAGTGACCATCGGCGGAATGTGCAAAGGCTCCGGCATGATCCATCCCAATATGTGCACCATGCTGGGATTTGTGACCACGGATGTGAATATCAGCAAAGAACTGCTCCAGGAAGCACTCAGCGACAGTGTAAAGGATACCTACAACATGGTTTCCGTGGATGGCGACACCTCCACCAATGACACGGTTCTCCTTCTGGCAAACGCACAGGCACAGAATGCGGAGATCACAGAAAAAAATGAAGATTATGCAAAATTTACAGAGGCTCTTGGCTATGTAAATACCTGGCTGGCAAAACACATCGCAGCAGACGGAGAGGGCGCCACCGCACTGTTCGAGGTAAAGGTGATCCACGCCGAAAGCAAAGAACAGGCAGTGACCCTGAGCAAATCCATCATCACCTCAAACCTTACGAAAGCCGCTATTTTCGGGCACGACGCCAACTGGGGACGTATCCTGTGCGCCATGGGATATTCCGGAGCGCAGTTTGACCCTGAAAAAGTGGATTTATACTTTGAGAGCGCAGCGGGCAGCCTGAAGATCATAGAGGACGGCGTGGCAACCGGATACAGCGAGGAGGAGGCCACAAAGATCCTGTCAGAAAAAGAAGTGACTGCCATTGCGGATATCAAGATGGGGGATGCCGAAGCTACCGCATGGGGATGTGACCTGACATATGACTATGTAAAGATCAATGCGGATTACCGCTCATAATACATAATGTCTCAAAGACGGAACAGTTACACAAATATTTGACGGAGGATATAGAGAAATGGTGAATCAGAAATATCTTGATAAAGCGGAGGTGCTGATCGAGGCGCTCCCGTACATACAGCGTTTTAACAGGAAAGTCATTGTTGTAAAATACGGCGGAAGCGCCATGGTGGATGAACAGCTCAAACGCGACGTGATCAAGGATGTGGTACTTTTAAAGCTGGTTGGCTTTAAACCCATCATTGTCCACGGCGGCGGCAAGGAGATCAGCCGCTGGGTGGGTAAGGTCGGAAAAGAGGCAAAGTTTGTAAACGGCCTTCGCGTGACAGACGATGAGACCATGGAAATCGCGGAGATGGTCCTTGGAAAAGTGAACAAGGAGCTTGTGACCCTGGTGCAGTCCCTGGGTGTAAAGGCAGTGGGAATCAGCGGAAAAGACGGCAGCCTCCTGAATGTCAGCAAAAAACTCTCCGACGGTCAGGATATCGGCTATGTGGGCGATGTAAAAACCGTAAATCCAAAGATTCTCTATGATCTGCTGGAAAAGGATTTCCTTCCTATCGTGTGTCCGATCGGCCTGGGAGATGATTTTGCCACTTACAATATCAATGCGGATGACGCGGCATGTGCCATAGCATGCTCTATGAAAGCGGAGAAGCTGGCATTCCTCACAGATATTGAGGGCGTGTACAGAGATCCGGAGGACCCTTCCAGCCTCATCTCCGAACTTTTTGTAAAAGACGCGAAGAACCTGATCGAAAACGGCAATGTGGGAGGCGGTATGATTCCAAAGCTGCAGAACTGCATTGATGCCATAGAGGAGGGAGTTTCCAGAGTCCATATTCTGGACGGCAGGATTCCGCACTGCCTGCTTTTGGAAATTTTCACAAATAAAGGGATCGGTACAGCGATTCTGAGGAAAGGCGAGGGGAAATATTATCATGATGACCAGGAGTAATGCATATATGGAACGGGCGGAGAATGTAGTTCTCCACACCTACAACCGTTTTCCGGTGGTTCTTGAAAAGGGAGACGGCGTCCGTCTTTACGATGTGGACGGAAAAGAATATCTGGATTTTGCAGCAGGCATTGCTGTTTTTGCTCTGGGCTACAACAACCAGGCATATAACCGGGCACTGAAAGACCAGATCGATAAAGTGATCCACACGTCAAATCTGTTCTACAATGTGCCCATGGTGGAAGCGGCTGAGAAGCTTACAAAAGCCTCCGGCCTTGACAAGGCGTTTTTCACCAACAGCGGCACAGAAGCCATTGAGGGTGCGATCAAGGTGGCCAGGAAATATGCCTGGCTGAAGGACAAGAAAACAGACCACGAGATCATTGCCATGAAGCATTCCTTCCACGGCAGAAGCTTAGGCGCTCTGTCCGTAACGGGAAATACTCACTATCAGGAGCCATTCAAGCCTCTGATCGGCGGTATTAAATTTGCCGATTTCAATGATCTGGAGAGTGTGAAAAGCCAGATCACGGAGAAGACCTGTGCCGTCATTATGGAGACTGTCCAAGGTGAGGGCGGCATCTACCCGGCAGAACCGGAGTTCTTAAAAGGTGTGCGTGCCCTGTGTGACGAACATGATATCCTGCTGATCCTGGATGAGATCCAGTGCGGCATGGGCAGGACCGGATGTATGTTTGCCTTCCAGGATTACGGCGTGGAGCCGGATGTGATGACAACCGCAAAAGCTCTGGGCTGTGGTGTTCCTGTCGGGGCCTTTGTGCTGAATAAAAAGACAGCAGAGAATTCCCTGGTACCCGGTGACCACGGAACCACATACGGCGGAAATCCTTTTGCCTGCGCGGCAGTCAGCAAAGTTTTTGACCTGTTTGAGAGTGAAAAGATCACAGAGCATGTAAAAGAAGTGTCTGCATATCTGGAGAAAAAGCTGGATGCCCTGACAGAAAAATATGATTTCCTCACAGCCAGAAGGGGAAAAGGCCTGATGCAGGGTCTTGTTGTCTCCGGCCGCCCGGTGGGAGAGATCGTGACAAAAGCCATAGAGAACGGCCTTCTTGTCATTTCTGCAGGAAGTGATGTTCTTCGTCTTGTACCTCCGCTTGTGATCACAGAGGCGGATGTGGATGAAATGATTGAAAAGCTGGAGAAAAGCTTTTTGCCTGACTGATAATTTTTTACGGTCAGCACAGGAAATGCGCAGACCTGCTGCATTCTTATAAAAGAGTGAGCGGACTGTCCGAAATGGATGGTCCGTTTTGCCATTTCCATAAAGATTCGCATAAAAACAGCCTATCGGGACATTCTAGTTAGAAAAAGGATGTGGAGGGATTTTTTATGTGGGGTCTTTTAGTTGCACTTCTGTCAGGTGCGCTGATGAGCGTACAGGGTGTATTCAATACAGCGCTGACAAAACAGACGAGCTTGTGGGTATCCACAGGATGGGTGCAGATCTCAGCGTTTCTGGTCTGTATTGCAGCTTGGCTCTTTACAGGAAGAGACAAGATAACCGACCTGGCAAGAGTGGATCATAAATACATCTTACTGGGCGGAGTCATAGGCGCTTTTATCACCGTAACCGTTATCCAGAGCATGTCTTCCCTGGGCCCGGCCCGTGCGGCAATGCTCATTGTGATCGCACAGCTTGCCGTGGCGTATCTGATTGAAGTATTCGGTATCTTCGGCGTGGAGAAGGTTGGTTTTGAATGGAGAAAGCTGATCGGCATGGCAGTGGCTATTGCTGGTATCGTCATATTTAAGTGGGAAACATGACAATGGAAGAACAGGAAAGACGTATTTTGGATGGCCGGCAGAAATTTCTGCCGGCCGTCTGCAAAAGCAGAGAACAGAAAATCGCTTTGGGAGGGGCTGGATGTCTGTATATACGCAGACCTGCCTGGACTTATTACACAGAAGCTGCAAATCAACAGTTGAAAAAATGAATGGCCTAGATTAAAATAAAAGAAGAAACTCTGGAAAAAAACACCAAGGAATTACGAGAGTCCGTCAGGGAGAAAAATGAGGGAAGAGAATGTCATATAACAAGGCTATGATGGCACAGTTGAACAAGAAGATAGTGCTGGAGATGATTCGGACACAAGGCCCGATCAACAAAGCGGAGATCGCAAGGAAGGCTGAGCTGAGTATTCCTACAGTGATGAAGATCACAGAGGAATTTGAACGGCAGAATCTGGTGAAAACTATCGGAAAAGGTGAGTCTACAGGAGGAAAAAGACCTGATTTACTGGAATTTGTTTCAAACGCTTATTACATAACAGGAATAGATATCGGCCGCCATTACGTGAAGATCGTGATTATCGATATGGCGGCTGTCATTATGTCAAAGGAATGTTTTCCTACCACAGAGGAGGATATCAAAAAGCCGGAACAGTTTCTGGAAAAAATAGCATCCCATGTGGAGGCCCTGATCATAAAAAGCGGTATTTCCAAAGAACGTTTTATGGGAATCGGCATCGGTATGCCGGGCATTCTGGATTATGCAAAAGGGGATGTTATCTTCTCGCCTGATTTTAACTGGGTAAATGTGCCTCTGATGCGCATTTTTCAAAACCGCCTTCCGGATTTCAGGATTCTTTTAGAAAATGCAAACCGTGCTCTGGCAATTGGAGAATACACCTACGGTGCAGCAAAGAACGCAGAATATATATTATGCATCAATCTGGGGTACGGCATAGGAGCTGCTATTATTGAGAACGGAGAGTTACTGTATGGAAAAAGCGGAACCTGCGGTGAATTCGGGCATATGATCATGGAGTCTGACGGACCGCTCTGCGACTGCGGCAATCGAGGATGCCTGGAGGCGCTGGCTTCCGGCAATGCCATTGCGAAACGGATGGAGCAGGAAATAAAAGAGGGAAAGCAGAGTCTGGTCAGCAGAATGGTATCTGAACAGGGAAGAATAGAAGCAGAGATGGTGTTTGAGGCAGCCAGGGCGGGGGATACATTAAGCCGGAAAGTTATAGAGGAGGCAATGGAGTATGTGGGAATAGCCATAGCCAGCAGTATTAACCTGCTGGACCCGGATACGATCATTCTTGCCGGCGGTCTGACAAAATCCCAGGATTTATTTTTTGAGCAGATGCAGAAAACCGTTGAGAAATATAAAATGAAGTATACCGGAAAAAATGTTGTGATAAGAATTGGTACATTGGGAGAATGTGCCACAGCCATTGGGGCTGCCACTATGCTGACAAGGCTGTTTATAGAAAAGGGCGGGGCGTTCTGAGAAGTCGGACGCCCCGCGAAGTTTTTCAGGGACTTTTCGGCGCCCCAATCATCTCTCCATAATTAATGTTAAAATGCACAAAAAGGGGTTGACAATGAAAGGACAGTACGTTATAATTCACATATAAAGTTAGTTAAGTTAATTAAGTAACTCCGAAATATGGAAGACATCTGAGCGTACCGGAAAGAAAAAAAAGATAATTTGTCTAAATATAGCGAAATTATTTTTTTTATTCAGTTAGTTAGTTAAATTAAGTAAGTTGGTAAGGAGCAGATAAAAGTGAAATATGATAAATTTGCAATGGCGCAGATGAACCGGAGTATGGTTTTTGATCTGATAAGAAGAAAAGGGCCTATCAGCCGCGCGGAGATTGCGCGGACTATCGGCCTTAGTATTCCAACAGTCATGAAAATAACAGAGGAATTTTCTCATAAACAGTTTGTGCAGGATGTGGGAAAGGGTGAATCCAGCGGGGGAAAGCGCCCGGAGTTATTGGAGCTGGTACCAGACTCGAAATATATTATCGGAGTAGGGGTAGGGCGCAGTAAAACCAATGTGCTGATGATGAATCTTGCCGGGGAGGTATTTATCCGTGAAATCATGGAGACTGGAGGCACAGCTGTGCCTGAGGTATGGATATCCAGGCTGATTCAGGTGATAGAGAATGTGATACGCGAGAGCGGACTGTCCAGGAAGCAGATATTAGGTATGGGAATCGGCATGCCGGGAATTCTGGATGAGAAAAGCGGAAAGGTTCTGTTTTCCCCTGATTTTAAATGGGAGAATGTTGACATGTTAACACCCATCCGTGAACGGTTTAAGATGGATATTACAATTGAGAACGCAAACCGGGCACTGGCTATGGGAGAATATTATTTCGGGGCAGGTGTGGATTCCAGAAATTTTCTGGTGGTAAATCTGGGACACGGAATTGGTTCTGCTATCATGCGGGAAGGGGAGTTTTACAGGGGAAGTTCAGGAAGCAGCGGAGAGATTGGCCATATCATCCTGGAGAAAAACGGGCCAAAATGTAACTGCGGCAACCTTGGCTGTCTGGAGGCTATCGCGTCGGGAAATGCTATCGCCAGAGATGCCAAGATCGCTGTATTGGAAGGCAATGCAACGAAAATAATGGAACTGGTTAATGAAGATATCAATCGTATTGAAGCGAAAACAGTATTTGAAGCGGCGCGTCTGGGGGATCGTCTGGCAATACAGATAACAGAACGGGCCATGCAGTATATTGGAATCGGACTGGCAAATTATATTAATCTGCTGGACCCAGACCTGATCATTTTATTTGGGGGTCTGACCAACGCAGGTGATATTTTTTTAAAGAAAGTAAAGGAAGTGCTTCGCGAGAGGCAGATGAAATTTGCAGGAAGGCAGGTGAAATTGGTTATTTCTCAGATGGGTGAGAACGGCACCGCAGTCGGATCCGCATCCCTGGTGCTGAAGAAGTTTATAAAATATGGGAATTAGATCCGGAAAAAATGTCCTAAGGGTACAGCAAAAATTATGGAGGTATTAATTATGAGTAAAGGAATGAGAAAGAAAATCGCAGTGCTTTTGGCAGCAGTTATGGCATCAGCAGGACTCTCTGCCTGCGGCGGCAATACGGACGCGGGCAGCGGAGGTCAGGATGCTGAAAGTAAGACAGAGACAAAGACAGATGAGGCAAAAACAGATTCTGAAAAGGAAGGGAGCGGGGAGGAGATCACAATCCGTCTTCTTACAAGAATGTCAGGCGCTGACAGCGGAACTAAGCTGAAAGAGGAGGTTCTTCAGGAATTTCAGGAAAAATACCCGGATATCACTATCCAGGATGAGAGTACGAATGACAGCAACAGCTTTACGAACCAGTTCAAAACAGATGTTGCATCCGGCAATGTGGCGGACATTATCCAGTGGCCCGGTATCAGTATCATGAAGGAATATGCAGACACGGGAGTTTTTCTGGACTTGACCGATTTAATTGCAGAGACACCGGATATCAAAGACAATGTGGATTCCACACTTCTTGATATGATGGAACTGTCGTCTGTCGGAACAGAGGGGACATACGCACTGCCCATTAACAATCAGATGGAAGTCTTCTATTATAACAAAGAACTGTTCCAGAAAGCAGGGATTGAAAAAGCACCGGAGACCTGGGATGAATTCTATGATGTATGCGATAAACTCAAAGAGTCAGGGGTCACGCCATGGGTTGTAGGTGCTACCAATGCATGGCGGGTAGTACATATCCAGACAGGACTTCTCTACAAGATGTGCGGAGTGGAAAAGGCAAAGGAACTGGGCGGAAGAAAAGCAAAATGGACAGATGAAGATGTAGTGGAAACGATTGCGTTTATACAGGACCTGGCAGACAGAGGAATCTTCGGGGAAGATTATCTGGGCCTTGATTATGAGACAGAAAAAGCTATGTTTGTCAGCGGACAGACAGCCATGTCATTTGACGGAAGCTGGAGGATCGCAGAACTTAAAGACATGGAGGACAATGTAGGTGTATTCCGCATGCCGTATTTCACTGACAGGGAAGAATTTAAGGACAATGATATTGCATATCCGTCACAGTTGGAATTGGGTGGTCACCTGAAGGATGAACCGGAGAAACTCAAATATGTGTGGGAGCTTGCCAGCATGTTTGCCAGCAAGGAGACCCAGCAGAGATATGCCTATGACTGCGGCAACATTCCAGTCAGAAATGATGTTGAACTGGAAACTGACAAGATGAGTCCTCTTCTTGCTGATCTGCTCACGATAAAGGAAAATGATGTTAAGGTATGGGGCAGTGATGCCTGGGCTTACGACACAGTGGCAGTATTGGAGGATATTGTGGGAGAAGCATTTATCGGCGCACTTACCGGAATGACAGCAGATGAAGCGGCAGAACAGATTCAGAGCCGGTTGGAAGCGGCTGGTTCAGGCCAGTAACCGGAAGTAACATCAGGCCGCTGCAGTTTGGCTCTGCAGCGGCCTTTTCAGAAAAGGAGGTACAGCAATGGAGAGAATAAGAAGGAATAAAAAGGCAGTGTTATGTTTTCTGATGCCGGGATTCCTTTTATATACAGTACTTTTAATGGTTCCTATCGGCGGTTCCCTGGTCATGTCCTTTTTTAAGTGGAATGGAATCAAAAATGTCCCCATGGTATTTGTGGGATTCAGTAATTTTAAGGCGGTTGCTACAGATGCCATGTTCTGGCATTCCATCAAAAATATTATGTGGTTCATGGTGCTGACATTGTGTACGCAGCTTCCCATTGGGCTTCTGCTGGCGGTTATGCTCAGTGAGCGGTTTAGGGGATATCGTTTTTTTAAGTTTGCGTATTTTGTACCTCAGGTACTTTCCACAACCGTTATTGGTCTTCTTTGGTACTTTATTCTGATGCCCACAGGAGTTCTGAATACCATGCTTCAGGGAATTGGTCTTGACAGTCTGGTGAAAAGCTGGCTGGTAGATAAGAATACGGCCATGACAACTATTATTCTGGTGAATACATGGTGCGGCATCGGGTTTCATATGACTGTCAGTTACGCTGCTATTTCAGGGATTCCTGACGATGTGGTGGAGGCAGCAAAACTGGACGGAGCGGTGGGATTAAAAAAAGTGTTCCATATTATCATTCCAATGATATGGGAATCGATCATTTCCAGCATCGTTGTGATCGTAACCGCAGTATTGAAAACGTTTGATCTGGTCTATGTTATGACAGAGGGAGGTCCAAACGGTCTGACCGATGTGCCCAGTACACTTTTATACAAAGAGGCTTTCCGGTACAATGACTTCGGAAAGGCATCTGTTATCGGTGTTTATATCTTTATTTTGAGCGTTATATTTACTGTCATAAGTCTCCGCATTACAAAACGGGAACGGCTGGAGTATTAAGGAGGAAGAAAATGAACGATCATACTAGAAAAATAACGAAAAAAATAATATTATACCTGGTTTCTTTTTTCTTTCTTTTTATTTTCATTTATCCGCTGTATTTCGTTATAATTTCATCTATTAAGACAAATACAGAAATTTTTACTTCACCATTCAAATTTCCTTCGGAATTTCATTTTGAAAATTATAAGACAGCCATTGAAATAGGAAATATAGGAAGGCAGTTTTTAAACAGCATGTTTCTGGCGATTGTGACACTGGCACTTACGGCTCTGGCTGCAAGTATGGTTTCTTTTGCAATCTCCCGCCTGCGTTTTAAGGGACAGGGTGCTGTCAGAGTTTATTTTGTCATGGGAATGATGGTGCCAATCCAGAGTATCATTGTACCTTTGGCCTGGGCGATCAATAATTTTGATATCAGAGATAATTATCTGATCTTGATCCTGCTTTTTACAGCGTCCCATATGCCGCTGGCTACCTTTATCATAACAGGCTCCATGAACAGCCTTCCCACATCCCTGGAGGAAGCCGCGATCATTGACGGATGCAGTATATATAAGGTATTTACAAGGATTGTTCTGCCCCTTGTGAAGCCTGCGATCGCAACAGTTGGTATATTTGTATTTATGTACACATGGAATGACCTTCTGGTCTCCATGGTGTTTATAGGTAAGGCGGAACTCAGAACCATCTCGGTGGGTCTGCTTAATTTTGTGGGAGCCAGGAAAAGTGATTACGGCGCATTGATGGCAGCTATCTTCATAGCCATTCTGCCGCCTCTTACCATGTATCTGGTACTGCAGGAAAATGTAGTGAAAGGGCTGACAAGCGGTGCCAACAAATAAAAAGGAGAAGAAAATTATGGGGATAAAAGTAAAGGATTGGAAAGAACTGACGGATTACCGGACACCGGACTGGATGAAAAAAGCAAAATTCGGGATTTATACACACTGGGGTGTTTACAGTGTGCCGGCATTTGGTCCAAATGTTTCCTGGTATCCGTATAAGATGTATCAGGAGGGGACCGACCAGTTTGCCTATCACTGCAAGCATTTCGGACACCCTTCCAAGACGGGATATAAAGATTTGATCCCCATGTTTACCGGGGAAAAATTTGACGCTGCGGAATGGGCAGAATTATTTAAAAAAGCAGGTGCGAGATTTGCAGGTCCTGTGGCGGAACACCACGATGGATTCAGCATGTGGGACAGCCGTGTCAATGAATGGAATGCAGCAGCCATGGGGCCTAAGAGGGATGTGGTAGGAGAACTGGAAAAAGCAGTGCGGAAGCAGGGTATGCACTTCATGACAGCTTTCCACCATGCGGAAAATTGGAAATTCTATCCTCACTGGGTAAAGGAATATGACACCTCAGACCCAAGATACGCAGGTCTGTACGGCGAGGCGCATAATATGGACTGGGGATCTGACAAAAGATATCTGCCGGAACCGATCCGCTGGTCCGATACCATGGACGGCGCTATAGACAGGCAGTGGATCGCACAGGACCTTCCGAGCGCGGCGTTTCATGAGAAATGGTTTATTAAGCTGAAAGAAGTCATAGATGCATACAGCCCGGATTACATATGGTTTGATTTCGGTCTGGCTTTTATCAATGATTATTATCAGAGAAAATTTCTCACTTACTACAGGGATATGGCGGAGAAAAATGGTCAGAAGACAGTTGTCTCCTACAAATGGAACCACCTGCCTGTGGGCACGGGTCTGATTGACCTGGAACAGGGAAGGTTTGCGGAAGCTACATACCATGACTGGATCACGGACACTACAGTGGACGCGGGAGAAGCCTGGGGATATATGCAGGATGCAGAATATAAATCAGCCAAATCCCTGATCCATTATCTGCTGGACAATGTAAGCAAAAATGGATATCTGCTTTTGAACGTGGGGCCAAAGCCGGATGGAACCATCCCGGAAGAAGCCAGGAAAATACTGCTGGAAATGGGGGCATGGCTAGAGGAAAACGGAGAGGCAGTCTATGATACCACACCGTGGCGTACAGCAGAGGAGGGTCCTACTAAAATGACCGGTTCCGGTGCCTTTAGTGAGATGGATGAAGTGGAATATACACCGAGGGACATCCGGTATACCATGAGAGATGAGTATATCTATGCATCTGCGCTGGGAAGAATAGGAGACCAGGTGGCGCTGCATCATATACTTCCAATGGTCTATAAGGAGGAGATTGAAAGCATAACCGTTTTAGGTGACGGACAGCCGCTTACATGGAGTGCAGAAGGTGATGTTCTTCTTATCGACACGGCAAAGGCCAGGAAAAACAACATTGCTACTGTCCTGAAAATCAAGAGAAAGAATATTTATATGTGACGGGGGGCGTGCGTATGAAGAAAAAGTTTGAATATGAACAGACAACAAAAATTATTTTCGGAAGCGGCTGTATTAAAGAGCTTCCCGGTCTGGCAGCAGGCCTTGGAAATAAAATCCTTTTGGTTACCGGCAAAAAAAAGTCTTCCAGGGAAAAGTTATATGACAGGATTACAGAAAGCCTGCGAAACAGCGGCCTTACCGTTTTTCATTTTGACAAAGTATCGCAGAATCCCACTACAAAATGTGTGGAGGAGGGAACTGCTATTGCCGAAAAAGAAGGCTGCCAGGTTGTGATCGGTCTTGGGGGTGGTTCTGCCATGGATACGGCAAAAGCCATTGCCGTGGCAGCCGCAAACGAAGGCACGGCGTGGGATTATCTGTTTTTTAAAAATCCGCAGCCGCAGGCAACGCTGCCTGTGATCGCAGTTCCCACAACAGCGGGGACAGGGTCACAGGTCACGCAGGTTGCAGTCATGACGGAGACAAAGACCTGTACCAAGAGTGCTATTTTTAACAACCTGATTTATCCCCGCGTTGCGCTGATCGACCCGGAGCTTGCAGTATCCATGCCTGCCCATATAACTGCATCCACCGGTTTTGACGCTTTTTGTCACTGCTTTGAGAGCTATATCAATGTAAAAGCTTCTCCGTATACGGACATGATCGCACTTGAAGGGATAAAATATGCTGCCCAATATCTGAGAAGGGCGGTAAAGGATGGTGAAGATATGGAAGCCAGGGAAGGGATGGCCTGGGCAGATACCTGCGGAGGTCTGGCTATTGCCAACGCAGGCGTGACACTTCCCCACGGTGTGGGTATGACGATCAGCGGACATTGCCCTCAGATCATGCATGGGGAATCCCTGGCCTTGACATATCCGTCCTTTTTACGGTTCACCTGTCTGGCAGCAGAGAAAAAATTTGCAGAGGTGGGACGCATTTTCAATCCTGCCCTGAAAGATGTCTCTGATTCCAGGGCCGCATCGGAGTGCTGCGAAGAAATAGAAAAACTGATGAAAGATATCGGAATGTGGCTGAATTTCCGCCAATTCGGTGTTGAATATGAGATGCTTAGAAGAATAGCAGACAGGGGACATGAATTGCCTGATTATCAGGCGAACCCCAGAATCGCGGATATTGAAGAAATATACAGAGAGCTGAGTGAAGGATATGACCGTGTCTGAAAAATCAGAAGGTTTAGAAGGCAAATAAGAAAATTTCGATAAAGGAAATGGAGGAGCAGAAACGTTGTCCAGAAGAGAAAATTTTTTAAGAGTGCTGAGGCATGGGGAAGCACAGAAGGAAATACCTCTGTGGGAGTTGCATTTTCATATTTGGGATCAGGTGGGAGGCGAACATTTTGTGTCCGGAAAAGAGTATTTGAGTCTGACGGAGACAGAAAGAAGCCGTGCGCTGCAAAAGGATGCAGAAATCCTGGTGAAGTGTGGTGAAGAACTGGGATTTTCGGCAGTGTCAATCCCTGACAATCCCTGGAATTGTTTTTATACACTTCCGGACTTGGATAGGGTGCAACTTGTTAGGAATATTAGGAGGCTTGCACCTGATTTTGCTGTTGTATGTTCCTGTGCCGGCGTGATTGCAATGCCTTCTGGTGAAGAATTCGAGGAATTCTGTTTTCAGATGTTTGATGAACCGGAAGTAATTGATGAGATGTGCAAAAAGATTTATGACAGCTTTTTGGAAAACTCGAAACGTCTGATTGATGCAGGTGCGGATGCAATTTATACAGGATCTGATGTAGCGGACAATCGGGCACCGTTTTTCAATCGTGAACAGCAGCAGCGATGGTATTTTCCATATTTGCGGAAATTTTCAGATTATTTGCACAGTCAAGGGGTTCCGGCAATTTTACATACGGATGGTAACATTGATCTGCTATTGGAGGATATTAGGAATTCAGGTGTGGATGGCCTTCAGGCAATTGATCCGCTTGCGGGTATGGATATCAGGAGAGTTCAGGAATTTATGGAAAATCGAGTGACACTCTGTGGTAATCTGGACTGTGGAATAATGCTGACTGCAACGCCGGACCAGGTGTATGAAGAGGCAAAGAGAATTCTTTTGGAGTGCAGGGAGTATCCGGGTTTTATCTTCGGCAACTCCAATGCCGTTGCGATTGAGACACCAATTGAGAATTACAGGGCAATGTTGGAAGCATGGCATAAATACGGAAGTATATAAATCGGTTTCAGGGCTGCATCGGAGTGCTGCGGAGAAATAGAAAAACTGATGAAAAATATGGGAATGTGGCTGAATTTCCGCCAATTCGGTGTTGCATATGATATACTTAGAAAAATAGCAGAAAGGGGACATGAACTGCCTGATTATCAGGCAAACCCCAGAATCGCAGATATTGAAGAAATCTACAGAGAACTAAAGGAGGGATATAACCGTGTCTGAAAAATCAGCAAGTTATCTTGACAAACTTTTTGGACTTGAAGGCAGGACCGCTGTTGTAACAGGCGGAAACAGGGGAATCGGACAGGTAGTGGCCAGAGGGCTGGCCAGCGCGGGAGCCGAGGTTGTCGTTATAAGCCGTTCGGGAGGAGCGGAAACGGTGAAACTCATTTTGGAGGACGGCAATAAAGCCTATGACATCAAGGCTGATGTGACCGATGAGAAGAGTGTGGACCGGGCAGTGGAGGAGATTGAAAAGAGAAGCGGCGGTATTCATGTATTGTTTAACAATGCCGGCATCTGCATTCACAAAAGCACCTTTGAGGCCAGCATAGAGGAGTTCAGGCAGGTGGTTGACGTGAATCTGACCGGGGAGTACATTATGGCGCGGAGCGCTGCACGCCTTATGGTACAGAAAAAGATACACGGCAGCATCATCAACATGGCATCCATGTCAGGGACCATTGTAAATATACCTCAGTGGCAGGCTTCCTACAATGCATCGAAGGCGGGAGTTATCCATCTGACAAAGTCCCTGGCCCTGGAATGGATTCCCTATGGCATCCGGGTGAACAGTTTAAGTCCGGGATACATCTCCACGCCTATGTCCGTAGACACCCCCCAGGAGCTGAAGGACGCCTGGAAAGGGATGATGCCATACGGCAGGATGGGGACTCCTGAGGAACTTATCGGGGCGGTTTTATATCTTGCCGGGGATTCTTCCGCGTATACGACCGGAACCGACCTGATTGTGGACGGCGCCTATGTCTGCCAGTGATATTCCGGCAGGTTTTGTCGAACACATTTTCTTGCAATTTTTCCATGCCCTGCTATAATGTTTCTTAAAGAAAGACGCAAAATGGAAGGGGTCAGTATATGAGTGAAACCAGCTATTCGGTTTCTGAGACGGCGAAGCTTTTGGACGTGCAGTCCCATGTCCTGCGCTTTTGGGAAGATGAGCTGCACCTGCCGATTGACAGAAACGAAATGGGACACAGATACTACACCCGATATGATATCCAGGTACTTCTGGCTATTAAAGAACTGAAGAAAAAGGGACTTGCATTAAAAGAGATTGGCAGCCTGATTCCCTTTTTATATAAGGATGAAGAAAACCGGGAAGAGGCAGTACACAGTAAAAAGACACAGGAAAATACACCTAAACAGCCGCAGCCTGTGAAAAGTCAGGAAAGATCAAACCATAACCAGGACAAGCCATGTGAACCGGTACGGCAGAGGACCGCAGAGCCTGCAGAGCAGAAAAGGGAAATGTCCGCTGCCAGAAAAAACAGAAAGGCATCTGCAAGAAAAGCATCCGGCAAAAAGAACCGGGCAGCTCAGAACAGAGCCGTGACAGGCAGGCCGCCGCAGTCTGTAGGAAAGGCCGAGACAACAGAAGCGGACAACAGGGTACCGGCTGAATTTATGGAAATACTGGACAGGCTGGTAAAGGAACGGATGCGGACCCTTCATTCCGGGGAAGAGCGTTATAAAAGGCTGGATGAGAGAATCAGAATATGTCAGAAATCCCGCAGGGAAGTGGCAGCAGCCATGGAACAGGAGCGGCAGAAGAATAAAAAGTTGTTTAAGAAAAAAAGATAATAAAAAACACAAACCTGCGTGATACAGGTTTGTGTTTTTTTAAAGTTATTAACCCTCTACGATTGCTTCTGTAGGACATGCTTCTGCACAAGTTCCGCAGTCAACACATTTGTCCGGATCGATAACGTATTTGTCATCGCCCTGGGAGATAGCTTCAGATGGGCATTCTCCTTCGCAGGTTCCACAGCTTACACATTCGTCTGTAATTACGTATGCCATACTTAAAATCCTCCTTTTATAATTTCTGAATCATACCTGATCTGGCCCAGGACCTGCAGCAGCAGTACATTGGGAAAATTCGATGGTATAAGATTCAGCTCTTACGCATATTCTAATATATTTGGTATTAGAATACAAGTCTTTATTTCTAAACAATCCGTGAATTTCGAGAAGAAAAAGAAAACCGGAGAAAAACAGTTGAATATAGGAGAAAAAGAGTTTATAATAATACACAGTACGAAAAAAGGAGGAAACTATCATGACAATTTCCAAAGATATGACAATCGGCGAATTACTCCGTGTGGATGAAAATATTGTTCCGATTCTGATGAGAGCCGGTATGCACTGCATCGGCTGTCCTTCCGCTCAGGGTGAAAGCCTGGAAGAAGCTGCCATGGTTCATGGAATTGACGCAGATGTTCTGACTGCTCAGATCAACGATTTCCTGGCAGATAAATAATGAAAAGTGAAAAGCCCCGGCGGTCTCCACAAAGAAGTGGAGGTCCGCCGGGGCTTTTTACTTTTACCAGCATCCGGTTATAGGGCTGCTAATTTCTGTAGTGCTTTATCAGCAATGATGCGTTCGCTGTGCTCCTGGAGATAGGCTTCCCCTGCCTGTGAGAAGGCACTGCCTTTTCCGTACTCGGAGAGCATGTTGCAGACTTTATTGAAATCGGATGGAGTATTCTCGGACTGGTGGATCACCAGCTCATATTCCCCTGTTGCACTGTCTTTGTACAGGGAGTTTACGCCCTGGAAGAAGTTGTTCAGGCCGCGGGCTGCACGGATCACGCCGTCCAGGTCCTGAAAACGGTACTGCCGTATGAGACGGACAGGTACTTCCGGTGTCTCAGATGGTGCCGGGGTTTTTACTCCTTTTTTCTTGGCTGCATTTTTTGCTTTTGCCTCGTAGATTTTCTGGAATACATCGATGATATCATCGGCTCCCTCAAATTCTAAAGGAGGCTGAGCATTGTCTCCTGCAGGTCCGCCGAAAGGTGTGAACTTAGAAAAACGTGTGTCCAGTTCCTCCGGGTCTTCCACCTTGGTGATGATCAGGATAATGCTGTCGGCAGAAACCGGGATTGCCTCGATCATCAGCGGTATATTGTCGGCCTCAAAACCGAATTCATAGTTTGCCTGCTGCATCATATCACGGAACAGGTCTTTGGCCTTTTCCGTACCATAAGCCAGTTCACTTAAACGAATCTGACGGTCTTCCAAATCAGCCTTTGTGAGCGTGCAACGTATCTGGTTGTCGTTGATTTTTTCTATCTTCATTTTATCACATCCTGTCTATCTGTCGGTTCTGCCGTCTGGCAAAACAAAGATGCTGGTATCTCATTTATATTATATACTATGAAACGCCGGTATGTAAAGCGCTTCATACTTTTTTCATATATGTGGAAAAAATTAAAAATATGATAAAAAAGGAAAATAATTACATAAAACAGCTTGCTAAGACAAATTCATGTATGATATAATGATTTTCACAGACAAAGAAGGAGTGCTGTAAAATATTTTACAGAGGGGAGTGATGATATCCCGTAGGCCTTCGTCAATGACAATATTCTAAGTTTTCATTTCAGGCGGCGTCTGACCGCAGGCAGAGAGTACATTCTGTACGATTTGCATGATCCCATGTGACAGAACACTAAGACCATGGATTTATTTTTATTATGGGGATTACAGCGCCTTTCTTTATCTGTAATACTGGAACCGCGTTTCAAGAAGAAAGGAGAGGACAGAGGTATAATATATCACGAACTTTTGTCCACAGCAAACATGAAGAAAGACAAGGAAACCAGAGCGCTCCGATGTGAGCTGGAGACTTACCGGCGTCAGGGGATTCCCCTTTTACTAAACGGAAGCCCCAGCACGCCGGAAGAGATTGAACAGGCATGCAGTATCGCAGAGGAAGGTGTCTATATGCGCGACTATGTGCAGAACGAAAGAGGGGAGGTGGAAAGACTGCAGTTTGATTTCGTGAAAAATGAGTAAGCCATAGATGTAACCCTGTAATATTTGCGTTCCCGGTATGTATAACAGGGGGCCGGAACAGGGAAAAACCCTGGGAGTTTCAGGGCTTTTCCCCAATCCGGCTGTTAAGTTTTCCCGAATTTCCTACTATTAAAAAAATATAAATTGTCGAAGAAAGTAATGACGAACGGAAAAAGTATGTTATAATGGTGGAGAAATGCGAGAAAAAATAAGGAGTTTAATTATGAGTCAAAAGAAGAGAAGGCGGAGGAGAAGAAGGAACAGCAATGCCGTTATGGTGCTGGTAGTCATCCTTCTGATCGTTGTGGTTGCAGCTGTGGGAGTGCTGACTGCCGCGATCAAGAGACATACACCTTCCGATACGAGAATGGATCTGAACACTTACTATGGATTGGAGAAAGAGGATGACGTGGCCCTGGTGCTCCAGAATACAGTGAGTGATACGAAGGGCAAATGGATGGACGGAAGGGTCTATCTGGATTATGAAACAGTGTCAAATGTGCTGGGAGGGCGTTTTTACTGGGAAGCGGACAGCAGCCAGATGCTCTACACCACACCAAAGGAGATTCTTGCCATAGCACCGGAGAGCACGTCTTATACGGTGAATGGTGAAAATAAAGATGAAGGTTATAAAATCATCCGCCAGACAGATGATAAAATTTATCTGGCCCTTGATTTTATTCAGAAATATATGGAGATCACCAGTACGGTGACCGAAAGTCCAAACAAAGCGGTGATCCGCTATCAGTGGGGCAGTGAAAAGATCGTAAAAGCAAAGAACGATACCGTGATCCGTTACCGCGGGGGCATCAAGAGTGATATTCTGACGGATGTGGCAAAGGGAACGGAACTGACGCTTATAGAAGAGCTGGATAACTGGTCCCAGGTAGCAACTTCTGACGGCTTCAACGGCTATGTGTCCAAGGAGGACCTCACAGCCCCTGAGGAGAAGAAGGCAGAATATGACGGCAGCTATAAAGAGGAGTTTACCAGCCTGACAAGAGACCACAAGATCAATCTGGCATGGCACCAGGTTACATCAGAGGATGCCAATGCAGGACTTGCCCAGACACTGGAGAACATTACGGGGATCAATGTGATTTCACCTACCTGGTTTTCCGTTACCGGAGCAGAGGGAACCATCTCCTCCCTTGCCAGTGCGGATTACGTGAACCTGGCCCATGAAAAGGGGCTGGAAGTCTGGGGACTGATCGACAATTTCAACAAAGATGTGAGCACTCTGGACACGCTGTCTAACCGCACATCCAGGGAACATCTCATTCAGAAACTCATAGAAGAGGCAGTAAGGGTAGGGCTGGACGGCATTAATGTGGATTTTGAGGCACTGACGCAGGAGGAGGCGCCCCATTTTATCCAGTTTATACGCGAACTGTCCATATCCTGTCGGAAAAATAACCTGGTGTTGTCTGTAGACAATCCGGTTCCGCAGTTTACCTCCTTTTATAATAGGAAGGAACAGGGAATCGTGGCGGATTATGTCATTATCATGGGATATGATGAACACACAGACGGAACAGAGGAAGCAGGTTCTGTCGCCTCCCTGCCTTTTGTGGAGGAGGGAATCCAGCAGACCTTAAAGGAAGTTCCGAAGAATAAGGTGATCAACGGAGTTCCCTTCTATACAAGGCTCTGGTTTACTGACAATGCCGGCACTGTAACGAGTGAGATCATGGGTATGGACCAGGCAAGTAAAATTGTGACAGAGATGGGCATGGAAATGTACTGGAACAAGGATGTTTCGCAGAACTATGCGGAGCTGTCAACAGACAATGGTTTATATCAGATGTGGCTGGAGGATGAGCAGTCACTGGATGCCAAGATGCAGCTTGTACAGAAGTATGAGCTGGGAGGCGTGGCAGAATGGAAACTGGGATTTGAGAGGGCTGACGTGTGGAATACCATCAGCCAGTACCTGCAGTAAAAACAGCAGGATGTGATGCAGAAAGGAACAGGTGGAGTAATGGGAGAACATGAAATATTTAAAACCACGATCATGGGGGGATTTGATAAGGAGGACGTATTAGAACAGGTGCAGCGAATGAAGGATGAAGCTGCTGCTGAACAGTTGAGACTGAAAAAGCTCATCTCAGAAAAGGATGCCAAGATCGCAGAGCTTATGAAGCGCATTGAGTTAAAGGACGCGCACCAGGAGCGACTGGAGATGGAGATCCACGAGAAATACCAGAAGTATATTGACAATTATGAAAGCATCGGAAAACTGGTCTTTGACGCTCAGTTAAAGTCAGATGCTATGATCAAAGATGCTGAGGAGAAATGCAACACCATGATTTCCGAGGCGGAGGCAGAGGCAAAACAGCGGGTGGAGGCTGTACAGTCTGAGATCGATGACAAGCTTCGGGAAGGCAAGAAAAAATACATAGCTGTCCAGGATGAGATGAATGAGATCGTTCAGCTCATCAACCAGGCGCAGAAGCGTTTCATGGCTTCCTATAAAGAGGTGCACCAGATCATCAGCACAATGCCCACTTCACTCAATGACATTGAGGAAGAACCGGAAGTGGAACTTCCCCAGCCGGTGGAGGATGCGGAGGAGCTGCACCTGGGAGACACCCAGGAGCTGGACCTTTTAGATGCTCTGGATGATATTGCGGAGCTGGAAGAGTTTGAGGAGGAGGAAGACGAAGACTCCAAACTTGCCATGCAGATATCCAGGCTGCTGAGTGAGGAAGACGAAGCCCTTCTTGAGGAAGAACTGGAAAACGAAAAATAAGATTCATTGCCCCGGGAGGATAAAGTCCCGGGGTTTTTTGAATTTATTTCAAATATGTGGTAAAATACACTTGTATCTCTCCCTGCTGCCATTTACAATGATAAGATAGCAGAGGGATAAAGGGTTTCGTGTAGGAGAGGGCGTTATGGAGCACAGGGAATTGTGGCAGCTGGCAGCAATGGATTCTTTGACAGGGGTATCCAGCCGAAGGGAAGGCAAGGACAGGCTGGAACTGATCGTCAAGAGAGCCAAAAAAGAGAAGAAAATGCTGACAGTGGCAATGTTTGATATTGACAGTCTGAACTGGATCAACAATCGTTATGGAGACGGGGAAGGTGACAGGGTGCTTCAGTTTGTCACATCTGCTTCCAGACGCTGTCTGTGTCCGGAGGATGTGATTTTCCGTCTGAGCAGTGATGAGTTCATCGTGGCATTTTACGGGGAAGAGCTGATCTGCGCGGATAAGCGCATACAGAAGATTTTGGAAATACTGGAGAGAGAGCGGGAAGATTACGGACTGGAGTGCCAGCCGTCTTTTTCTTATGGAGCAGTGGAAGTCTATCCTGAGGACTGCTTTACAGTTTCCGATATCATAGCCAAAACGGATGAATTGATGTATATGCAGAAGCGTAATTATCATATTATGCGGGCAAAGAACAGATTAAAATACAACGATTCGGAAGCGGAATCAAAGGATGAATTTCAATATAACCAGGCTCGTCTGTATGACGCGCTGACAGAGAGTACAGATGACTACATATTTATAGGCAATATGAAGACCGGCGTGTTTCGTTATCCTCCGGCCATGGTGCAGGAATTTGGCCTGCCGGGTGAGGTGGTGGAGAACGCGGCAGCCTGCTGGATCGGCCTGATTCACCCCCATGATGAGGCACATTTCCTTGAGAGTAATCAGGAGATCGCGGACGGACGTATAGAGGAACACAACATTGAATACAGAGCTAAGAATACGGAGGGAGAATGGATCTGGCTGAGGTGCAGAGGCAAGCTGATCCGCGACCAGTACGGAAAACCGGATATGTTTGCCGGCATGATCACGAATCTGGGCAAAGAAAAGCAGATTGACCATATGACAGGCCTGTATAACCGGTTTGAATTTGAGGGCAGTATCAAGAAATACCTTATGGACGGCAGCCAGATCACCCGAATCGGGATCATGATCCTGGATATGGATGCCTTTAAGAATGTAAATGACCTGTATGACCGGATGTTCGGGGATGAGATCCTGCGGATAACGGCAGGAAATATAAGTGCTATGCTCCCTGATAATGCCAGGCTTTACCGCCTTGACGGGGATGAGTTCGGAATTATCCTTACCAACGGTACCGAAGAGGACGCGCAGGAGATCTTTTCAAAGATCCAGAATAAGTATACACGCCAGCAGGAGTACAGCGGAAAGAAATATTACTGTACCATATCAGGGGGCTACGCGGTCTGCCCTGAGAATGCGGACAATTACCTGGACCTCTTAAAGTGCGCGAACTATGCATTGGAGCGCTCCAAGGTCAAGGGCAAGAACCGGATGACGATTTATTCTCCGGAGATTCCCCTGGAGAAGGAGAAAAAACTGGAAATGGTGCAGATGCTCAGAGAGAGTATAGAGCGGGGCTTTGCCGGATTTTCTGTCTGCTACCAGCCTCAGGTGGATGCAAAGACAGGCAGGCTTTACGGAGCCGAGGCGCTGGCCCGCTGGCACTGCAGCAAATACGGGGATGTGTCACCCGGTGAGTTCATACCTCTTTTGGAGCAGAACGGTTTGATCGTTCCTATGGGCATGTGGATCCTGCGCAAGGCCGCCGCCCAGTGCAGACAGTGGTGTGAACAGAAACCTGATTTCAACATGAGTGTGAATCTGTCCTATCAGCAGTTCCTGGAAGGGGATCTGACGTCCTTTGTGAGGGACACCCTGGACGAAATAAAACTCAGTCCCGCAAATCTTACACTGGAGCTGACAGAGTCCTATTTTGTCAAGGAGGATGCCATAGTCAGGGAGACACTGGAGAGCTTTCGGGAAATGGGTGTCCGGGTGGCAATGGATGACTTTGGCGTGGGGTATTCTTCCCTCTTTATGCTAAAGTATATACCTGCAGATATTGTGAAGATAGACAGAGGATTTGTCAAGGGAATCACCACGGATCTGTTCAACGCCACATTTATCCGTTCCATCACAGAACTGTGCAATGATGTGGGGAAACAGGTCTGCCTGGAGGGTGTGGAGACAGAAGAGGAATACGGAAGAGTGAGCAGCATGGGCCTGCGGCTCATACAGGGCTTCTATTTCGGACGGCCGGTTCCGGCAGAACAGTTTTTTGAAAAACTGCAGCCGGGCAGAAATTAAAAGATTAGGAAAGTCCCTCAAAGCATATACTTTAACGAATAGGCTTTGAGGGATTTTTTTGTGATGAAGAAAAGACGTGTTGTGGAACTGGGAATGGCTGTTCTTCTGCTTGCCTCTGCATTTCTGCTCTCCAGGGAAGGGGCGCGGCTGGTGAGCAAGGAAGCGGAAGGAAAGAAAGGCGTCATCGTTGTGGATGCTGGACACGGGGGTATGGATCCCGGAGTGGTGGGCATAAAGAAACTGGAGGAAAAGGAGATCAACCTGAAAATATCGAAAAAGCTCCAGAAGCTTCTGGAAAAAGAAGGGTATCAGGTGATCATGACCAGATCTGAGGACGGCGGCCTTTACGACGCGGACAGCAGAAACAAGAAGGTACAGGATATGCAGAAGCGGTGCGAGCTTATCAGGGAAAAGAAGCCCCTGCTCACTGTGAGCATCCATCAGAACAGTTATCCTGACGAGGCGGTCTGCGGCCCCCAGGTTTTTTATTTCACTCACTCAGCAGAGGGCGGGAAACTGGCAAAATGCATTCAGGATGCCATGAACAGCCAGCTTGATGTGAGCAGACCGAGAGTGGAGAAGGCCAATTCCACCTATTATCTGCTGAAACGCAGCGAGGGGATCTTAAATATTGTGGAATGCGGATTTTTAAGCAATACAAAAGAGGCGGGCCTTCTGGAGACAGATGAATACCAGGATAAGGTGGCAGAAGCGGTCCGGGACGGTATTCTTACATATCTGGGAGACGCGGAGTCCTGAATTTCTCACCGGCTGTAAAAAAATTGTGGAAAAACCATAGAGACAATGGTATTATGGTTATGTATGTAAAGAACAGACAGGAAGAAGAGAGAAAACGTGAAGACCATAATATTGGCAGTAGACAGGGAACACCCCGATGAATCTGTGATCAGGCAGGCGGGAGAGATCCTGAAAAACGGCGGCCTGGTTGCGTTTCCCACAGAGACCGTGTACGGGCTGGGCGGAGACGGGCTGAATGCAGAATCTTCTGAGAAAATATATGCGGCAAAAGGCAGGCCCTCAGACAATCCGCTGATCATCCATATTGCGGATATGGAGAGCCTGGACCGGATTGTCAGTGAGATTCCGGAAAAAGCCAGAAAGATGGCTGAAAAGTTCTGGCCCGGCCCTCTGACCATGATTTTCAAAAAAAGCGATGCGGTGCCTTATGAGACTACAGGCGGCCTTGACAGCGTAGCGGTGCGGATGCCCTCCCACCCGGTAGCGCTGTCGCTGATTCGTCTCGGCGGAGGATATATTGCTGCACCCAGTGCCAACACATCCGGGCGTCCAAGCCCCACCAGGGCTGCCCATGTGGCTGAAGATCTGACCGGAAAAGTGGATATGATCCTGGACGGCGGAGATGTGGGAATCGGGCTGGAGTCCACAATTGTGGACTTTACAGAGGAGATACCCGTAATCCTGCGCCCCGGATATATCAGCCAGAAGATGGCTGAGGAGGTGATCGGCCCGGTGCGGATGGACAAGGGTCTTTTGATCACGGATGAAAAGGTAAAGCCAAAGGCCCCGGGAATGAAGTACCGTCACTACGCCCCCAATGCCGGCTTGACCATTGTGGAAGGCAGCACGGAGCAGGTTATTAAAACCATCAATGAAAAAAGCCGTGAACTGCAGGCTCAGGGAAAACGTGTGGGCGTCATCGGCACGGATGAGACTGTGGGCGCCTATGAGGCCCAGGTCATAAAGAGTATCGGAACACGGCAGGATGAGGAGACCATTGCGAGACATCTGTTCGGGCTTTTGAGAGAGTTTGATGAGGAGCAGGTAGATCATATTTTTTCAGAGTCCTTTGATACGCCCAGAATGGGACAGGCCATTATGAACCGGCTTCTCAAGGCGGCAGGGCATCATCTGATACATGTTTAACAGGCCTGCGGGCGGTGGGCAGACATATGCCGGACAAGCCGTTTCCGTGTGCAGGCACATAAACTGCAGAGCGATAAAAAATGAAAATACAGGAGGAAATTTAAATGTTAGCATTAGGCTGTGACCATGGCGGATTTGAGCTGAAACAGGAGATCATCGGATATCTGGAGGAACACAAGATTCCATACAAGGACTTCGGATGTGACAGCAACAAGTCAGTGGACTATCCCGTCTACGCGAGAAAAGTGGGGAAGGCCATTCAGAGCGGAGAGTGTGACAAGGGGATCTTGATCTGCGGCACAGGCATCGGCATTTCCATAGCGGCAAATAAGATGAAAGGAATCCGTGCGGCGCTGTGCACAGACTGCTTCTGCGCTGAGGCCACCAGACAGCACAACAATGCCAATGTACTGGCTCTTGGCGGCCGCGTGGTAGGACCGGGGCTGGCTGTAAAGATTGTGGATACCTTTTTGAATACAGAGTTTTCCGGTGAGGAGAGACATCAGAGAAGAATCGACCTGATCGAAGAATAGAAGACAAAGGAGAAAACAAATGGGTAAAATACAGGTAATGGAGCATCCGCTCATTCAGCACAAAATCGGCATCATCCGCCGTACAGAGACAAGTTCAAAGGAATTTCGGGAGTTGGTAAGTGAGATCGCCATGTTCATGGCATACGAAGCCACCAGAGGCCTGAAGTTAAGAGATATTGAGATAGATACACCGATCACAAAGACAACGGTCAAAGAACTGGCAGGCAAGAAACTGGCAGTAGTTCCCATTCTCCGTGCCGGACTGGGCATGGTGGAAGGTATGCTCACCATGATCCCCGCTGCCAAGGTGGGCCATATTGGTCTGTACCGTGACCCGGAGACCCTGAAACCGGTGGAATACTACTGCAAACTGCCGGCTGACTGTGAAGAGCGTGAAGTTTTCGTCACAGATCCCATGCTTGCCACCGGCGGCTCCGCTGAGGCAGCCATCACTATGCTGAAGGAAAAAGGCGTGAAAAATATCCACTTCATGTGTGTGATCGCAGCGCCGGAAGGTGTGAAGGCTTTAAGCGAAGCACACCCGGATGTGGACATCTATATCGGTGCCCTGGATGAACATTTGAATGACCACGGCTATATTGTGCCGGGCCTTGGTGACGCCGGAGACCGTATTTTCGGGACAAAATAACAGGTGTTTTTCGGGAGGTTTTGAAAATGACAGGTAAGAGAAATGACTATATTTCCTGGGATGAGTATTTTATGGGGGTTGCAAAGCTTTCGGGAATGCGTTCCAAGGACCCGAGTTCCCAGGTGGGAGCCTGTATAGTAAGCCCGGACAACAAGATTCTGTCTATGGGCTATAATGGCTTCCCGAAAGGATGCTCAGACGATGTGTTTCCCTGGGCAAGGGAAGGGGAGGAGCTGGACACAAAATATCTCTATGTGACCCACAGTGAGCTGAACGCCATCCTAAACTACAGGGGCGATTCACTGGAGGGAGCAAAGCTCTATGTATCTCTGTTTCCCTGCAATGAATGTGCCAAGGCCATTATCCAGGCAGGAATCAAGACCATTGTCTATGACAGTGATAAATACGCGGATACTCCGTCTGTCCAGGCTTCCAAACGAATGCTTGACGCAGCGGGAGTCCGTTATTATAAATATAATCACACAGGCAGAAACATCAGCTTTGACGTGTAGCTGTCTGTACAAAAATAAACAGTAGAAGGAGACAAAACATTACTATGGCAAAAGACAAGAAAATGGTAGAGGCCATTACTTCCATGGAGGAAGATTTTGCGCAGTGGTATACCGATGTAGTAAAAAAAGCAGAGCTGGTTGACTATACCAGTGTAAAAGGATGTATGGTGATCAAACCGGCAGGTTATGCGATCTGGGAGAATATCCAGCACGAGCTGGACAGACGTTTTAAGGAGACCGGTGTGGAGAATGTATATCTTCCCATGTTCATCCCGGAAAGCCTGCTCCAGAAAGAAAAGGACCATGTGGAAGGATTCGCGCCGGAGGTTGCCTGGGTGACACACGGCGGTCTGGAACCGCTCCAGGAGAGACTCTGCGTCCGCCCAACCTCTGAGACACTTTTCTGTGACCTGTACGCAAGAGACATCCAGTCCCACAGGGATCTGCCGAAAGTATACAACCAGTGGTGTTCCGTGGTACGCTGGGAGAAGACAACACGTCCCTTCCTCCGTTCCAGGGAGTTCTTATGGCAGGAGGGCCACACCGCCCATGCCACTGCAGAGGAAGCAGAGGAGAGAACCGTTCAGATGCTGAACCTGTATGCGGATTTCTGTGAGCAGGTGCTGGCGATCCCGGTGATCAAAGGCCGCAAGACAGACAAGGAAAAATTCGCAGGCGCGGAGGCTACTTATACCATTGAGTCCCTCATGCATGACGGAAAAGCACTGCAGTCAGGCACCAGCCACAACTTTGGCGACGGATTTGCCAGGGCATTTGACATTCAGTATACAGACAAGGACAACACATTAAAATATGTACACCAGACATCCTGGGGCATGACCACTCGTATGATCGGCGCCATCATTATGGTGCACGGCGACAACAGCGGCCTTGTGCTTCCCCCGAGGATCGCTCCGGTTCAGGCAGTGGTGATCCCCATCCAGCAGAGAAAAGAGGGTGTTCTGGAAAAGGCACGTGAGCTTTCCGACGCACTGAAGGCTGCCGGAATCCGTGTGAAAGTGGATGAGACAGACAAGAGCCCGGGATTTAAATTCGCAGAGCAGGAGATGCGCGGCATTCCGGTCCGCATCGAGTGCGGTCCAAAAGACATTGAGGCCAACCAGGCAGTCATTGTCCGCAGAGACACCAGAGAGAAGACAGTGGTATCCCTTGATGCTCTGGCAGAGAAGACAGCGGAAATTCTGGAAATCATGCAGAGTGATATGCTGGAGCGTGCCAGAACACACCGTGATGCACACACATATGTGGCAACTGATTATGAAGAGTTCAAACAGACTGTCAACGAGAAACCGGGATTTATCAAGGCCATGTGGTGCGGCTGCCAGGAATGTGAGGACAAGATCAAAGAGGACGTCCAGGCAACATCCCGCTGCATACCTTTTGAGCAGGAAAACTTATCAGACAAATGTGTCTGCTGCGGCAAACCGGCTAAGAAGATGGTCTACTGGGGGCGTGCGTACTAGAATGAAAATAGAAGTTCCTAAGAGAGTAAAAGAGATAATAGAAACCTTGCAGGAACATGGATATGATGCTTATGCGGTAGGAGGCTGTGTTCGTGACAGCCTCCTCCATTCATCTCCGGCGGACTGGGACATTACCACATCAGCAAAACCCATGGAGGTCAAATCACTGTTTCGCCGCACTGTGGACACAGGGCTTGTGCACGGCACTGTGACCGTGATGCTTGGCAGGGAAGGCTTTGAAGTGACCACATACCGTATTGACGGGGAATATGAAGACAGCCGCCATCCAAAAGAGGTGGTCTTCACAGGTGAACTGCGGGAAGACCTCCGCCGCCGGGATTTTACCATCAACGCCATGGCCTATAATGACAGGGAGGGGCTTGTGGATGCCTTCGGGGGTATCCGGGATCTGGAACAGGGGATCATCCGCTGTGTAGGCGACCCATATGAGCGTTTTACAGAGGATGCCCTGCGCATTCTGCGTGCCGTCCGATTTGCGGCGCAGCTTGGATTCTCCATAGAGGAGCGGACAAAAAAGGCCGCACAGGAGCTTGCCCCCACACTGGCAAAGATCAGTGCGGAGCGCATTGCCACGGAGCTGACAAAGCTTCTCGTATCGAAAAATCCACATCTGCTGAAAACAGCCTGGGAAGCAGGTATCACAAAGGTGGTCCTTCCGGAGTTTGATGCCATGATGGAAACACCGCAGAATACGCCGCATCACTGTCTGAGTGTGGGGGAACACACGCTGAAAAGCCTGGAATATGTGGAAGCGGATAAGATCCTGCGTTTCACCATGCTCCTTCACGACACCGGAAAACCGGCTTCCAGGACTACGGATGAGAACGGCAGGGACCATTTTAAAGGGCATAGTACGGGAAGTGAGAAGACTGCGAGGAATGTTCTGAGAAGGCTGAAGCTGGACAATGATACCATTCAAAAGGTGACAAAACTGGTTTACTGGCATGATTACCGTCCGGAACCCAATGCAAAAGCTGTCCGCAGGGCACTGAATAAGGTAGGGGAGGATCTGTTTCCTCTGCTGCTGAAGGTGCAGTATGCGGATACTATGGCGCAGAGTGAGTACCGCAGGGAGGAAAAGCTGGAGCGGATACGGAAGGTGGAGGAGATTTACCGAGGGGTGCTGGAGAGGAAAGAGTGTGTTTCGGTAAAGACGCTGGCTGTCAATGGAAGAGATTTGATAGCAGCGGGGATGACGCCGGGGCCGGAAATTGGGGGGATGCTTAATAGGCTGCTGGAAGAGGTGCTGGAGGAGCCGGAGATTAATGAGAAGGGGAGGCTGATGGGGATTGTTGAGAGGGAGTTGGGGAGAGGATAAGCAAGGGAGTGGCTTTTGCGGACGCCCGAACAGCCGGTGCGGCGTGAGAGCAGGGGAGGCGGGGATACAGCCTGGCTCCTGGCTCCGTTCCCCTCAGCTAACTTGCTCCCATTTACTAAATTCATCGGCAAGGGCCTCTTCATTAAGTAACTGGGGCAAGTGGATCTTCGGCTCTCTCCGCTAGACACTCGCCAGCCTGTATCCCCGCCTCCCCTGCCCTCACATCACACCGGCTGTTCGGGCTGACAGCGAAGAACAGATAGCTGTGAGGGAAAAGTCCTCACCGTGAGGAGTTTTTAGGTGAGGGAAGGTGTTGGAATCGGGAGATGCGTTGGGATAGCGGAAGTGATTTTTTGGAGCTGTATATTGTTATAGAAACAATTCGTATAGGGGAAAAGTAAAAAACCGTTGATACTGCGAGGAATGATCGTGGTGTCAATGGTTTTTTTGTTATGGGTGAGCTTATGGGTGAGCTATTTCCATCCGCAGTCATTAAAAGAGCGGACAAGGAGACCGACAACCGCAGTGCTCATATCAACAGGCAAGCCGAAAGCCAACCGCAGCACTCCTATAATCAGACAGCAGGCGGGGAGGGCGGGCGGGGGGAAGGCAGGGAGGCGAGTGTTTTGTGGAGAGAGCCGAAGATCCACTTGCCCCAGTTGATTAATGAGGAAGCCATTGCTGACGAATTTAGCAACTGGGAGCAAGTTAGCTGAGGGGAACGGAGCCAGGAGCCGCCCTGCCTTCCCCCCGCCCGCCCTCCCCGCCTGCTGTCGTCCGCCTGCATATATTTTCGCCTTCTACGTTTCTAATCTCCTGCATAAAATAGAGAGGACACAAAGTAAAGGGGGACAAGGAAGTGTATGATAGGGGTCTCAGCGTACTGGAGCAATACGGACTGGAAGCAAAATCCACATACCGCGGAAGAGGTGCACTCATCTGCGACACCCAGGCCGGTCTGGTTCAAATCCGTGAATATAACGGCTCGCCCAGAAAGCTTGGTTATCAGGCTAAGCTTCTGGAGATTGTAAGTACCCGGAATCAGATCAGCGTGGATTCACTCCTTCCTAACCAGGAAGGCGCATACGTCTCAGCCGACAAAGACAACATACCCTATGTGGTAAAGCGGTGGTACGAAGGAAGAGAATGTGACACCCAGTCTATGAAAGACATTAAACGCAGCGTAACAGCCCTGGCGAGTCTACATAAAACAATGAAAATGCCGGTCCAGACACACTATGTCAAGGAACCGCTTCTCATGGAATATGAAAGGAAAAACAGGGAGCTGCGGAAGATCCGTAAATTTGTCTGCCAGAAACGGCGGAAAAATGATTTTGAGCTCAGGTATCTGGACAGCATTGCCTGTTATCTGTGGCATGCGGAGGAGGCCCAGAGGAGGCTTAACTGCTCTGATTATGAGGATCTGCGGTGCCGGTCCCTGGAGACAGGGGATGTATGCCACGGGGAATACAACCAGCACAATGTGCTGATGCTTGCCCAGAATACGGCTGTCATCAACTTTGACCGGTGGCACTATGATGTCCAGATGGAGGATCTCTACCAGTTCATGCGCAAAATATTGGAAAAGCATAACTGGGACCTGGAGATGGGGCGGCAGATGCTTCTGGCCTATCATGAGGAGAAGCCTATGAATGTGCAGGAGTTAGAGAACCTGCGCATCCGTTTTGCCTATCCGGAGAAATTCTGGAAGCTGGCAAACTACTACTATTCCCACAGCAAAGCATGGATTTCCGAGAAAAACCTGGAAAAACTGGAGAAACTCATAGCCCAGCATGATAATTGGATGAACTTTGTCGAAAATATTTCGGTATAAAGTTTCTGAAAACCCCTGTGCAATGTTTGAATTTTCATCGGTGATAGTGTATAATGTATTTCATAGTTACTGTCCGCAGCGCTCAATACGCAGGCTGCGGGCTGTGATGACCCATAAAGGAGCGGTCCGGCAGGCCATAGAGGAGTTGGTGCCGAGGACGTCCGCTATAAATCAACGTTGCACAGGGAGGTAGTAGAATATGGACTACAAAAAGCTTTATGAGGAATGGCTCTCCAACCCGTATTTTGATGAAGATACCAAAAAAGAGTTGAAAGCAATTGAAAATGATGAAAATGAAGTGAAAGAACGCTTTTATAAAGAGCTGGAATTTGGTACCGCAGGTCTTCGAGGTGTGATCGGTGCCGGTGTTAACCGCATGAACATCTACACAGTGAGAAAGACCACACAGGGTCTGGCAAATTACATAGCAGCAGTGAACGGTCAGGCCAAGGGCGTGGCGATTGCCCATGACTCCCGCCGCATGTCCCCGGAATTTGCCAAAGAAGCAGCGCTGTGCCTGGCTGCCAACGGTGTAAAAGCCTATATTTTCGATTCCCTGCGCCCCACACCGGAGCTTTCCTTTGCAGTGAGAAAGCTTGGATGTATTGCCGGAATCAATATCACAGCCAGCCATAACCCGCCGGAGTACAACGGATACAAGGTTTACTGGGAGGACGGAGCCCAGATCACACCGCCTCATGATTCAGGAATCATGGACGAGGTAAAAAAAGTCACAGACTTTGCCGCTGTTAAGACCATGGACGAGGAGGCAGCAAAGGCAGCCGGCCTGTACCAGGTGATCGGACAGGAAGTGGATGACGCTTATATGGAAGAGCTGAAAAGCCAGGTGATCCACATGGATGCCATCAAAGCCATGGCAAAAGAACTGAAAATCGTGTACAGCCCTCTGCACGGCACAGGAAATATTCCTGCAAGACGCGTGTTAAAAGAGCTGGGATTTGAAAATGTATATGTAGTAAAAGAGCAGGAGCTGCCGGATGGTGAATTCCCTACAGTCAGCTATCCAAACCCTGAAGCAGATGAGGCTTTTGACCTGGGCTTAAAGCTTGCCAAAGAGGTGGATGCAGATCTGGTGCTTGCCACTGACCCGGATGCTGACCGTCTGGGTGTCCGTGTAAAAGACAGTAAGACAGGGGAATACCATACCCTTACCGGCAATATGTCAGGCTGCCTGCTGGCTGACTATGAGATCGGCCAGAGAAAAGAAATGAACGGAGGACTGCCGGGGGACGGTGCCATGGTATCCACCATTGTTACCACCAATATGGCAGGAGCCATTGCCAGACATTACGGCATCCGCTTCATTGAAGTGCTGACAGGATTCAAATACATAGGCCAGCAGATTCTGGGATTTGAGACATCAGGAAAAGGTACCTATCTGTTCGGATTTGAGGAGAGCTACGGCTGCCTCATCGGTACCCACGCAAGGGATAAGGATGCCATTGTGGCAACTATGGCTCTTTGTGAGGCTGCCGCATATTACAAGACAAAAAATATGACACTGTGGGATGCCATGATCGCCATGTACGACAAATACGGCTACTACAAAGATGATATCCAGTCCATCACCCTGAAGGGGATCGAGGGCCTGGAGAAGATCCAGACCATCCTGGAGAACCTGAGAAAGAACCCGCCGTCCGCCATCGGTGCGTACAAGGTGACCTCCGCAAGAGACTACAAGGCAGACACCGTTGTGGACATGGAGACAAAAGAGGTAAAGGCAACCGGACTTCCAAGCTCCAATGTACTTTACTATGATTTGACTGATGATGCATGGGTATGCGTTCGTCCGTCCGGCACGGAGCCTAAGATCAAATTATACTATGGAATCAAGGGTACATCCCTGGCAGATGCAGACGAGAAATCCGCTGCACTTGGACAGGCTGTAAAGGAATTAATAGATAAAATGATGTAAAAAGGGGTATTTGCCCGAAGATTCAAAAAAATTCCCTGCAAGCGTAATGTATGTGCTTGACAAACACAGGGAAAAAAGGTATAAATAACAGTAGGCTTTCACCGGGTAAGTGGTAAAAAGCCCTATGAGACTATGAAACTTATTGAGAAATAAGGGAGAATTCATTTAGGAGGAAATACTCATGAACAGAACAGAATTAGTTGCAGCTATGGCTGAAGCAACAGAATTATCCAAAAAAGACGCAGAGGCAGCTTTAAAAGCATTTATCGATGTTGTAACTGCTGAGATGAAGAAAGGTGAAAAAGTTCAGTTAGTCGGCTTTGGTACATTTGAAGTATCCGAGAGAGCTGCAAGAGAGGGAAGAAATCCTCAGACTGGCGAGACTATGACAATCGCAGCTTCCAAATCTCCGAAATTCAAAGCAGGCAAAGCTTTAAAAGACGCTGTGAACGAATAAGAGAAAAATGAGACTTGACAAGTATTTAAAGGTATCCCGCCTGATAAAACGCAGAACCGTTGCAAATGAGGCCTGCGATGCAGGGCGTGTCCTGATCAATGACAAGCCCGCCAAGGCATCCGCTCAGGTGAAGGCCGGTGATATCCTGGAGATTCAGTTCGGCAGCAAGAATGTGCGTGTGGAAATACTGGACGTACAGGAGACTGTGAAAAAAGAGGCGGCCAGTGAACTGTTCCGCTATCTTTAGGCACGGCCGCATTCTGTGAAATTACCGAATGTGAATGGAAAAGGTATATTGTTTTTGAACCCCCCATATAATCTTTTAAGAGAGATATATGGGGGATTTGTTATTTTGGAAGAGAAGCAGGTGAAGACCGGACATAAGCTCCAAATGACTGACAGGGAGACGGGAAGCATATCCGGAGTAAAAGATGTGGTGGCTTTTGATGACGGGGAGATCAGTCTGATCACAAATGCCGGCATGCTGACTATAAAAGGGTCTGAACTCCATGTGACCCGTCTCGATCTGGATAAACAGGAGGTGGACATAGCAGGCCAGGTGGACAGTCTTGTCTACAGCCAGGGGACGGTTCTGAAGTCCAAGGGCGGAGACGGCATGTTAAAGAGGCTCTTTAAGTAATATGAGCGGATATATGCAGCAGGAGCTGCTGTTTTTCTGCAGGACCTTTCTGGCCGGAGTCCTGCTTGCGGCAGCTTACGATATACTCCGTATTTTCCGGAATGTCATATCCCACAATGATTTATTTGTTAGCCTGGAGGACCTGCTATACTGGTGCGTGGCAGGCGTTTTTCTTTTCTCCGTCATTTATCTGGAAAATGATGGGATCATACGGGTATATGCTCTGGCGGGCATATGTCTTGGCGCGCTGATCTATCATTGGGGCCTGAGCGGTTTTCTGGTGAAGTATCTTTCCGCTTTTTTGTCAAAGATTAAGTGTTTATTAAAAATACCGCTGAAACCACTGTACTATCTGAGAAAAAGGTTGAAATTTTGGCTGTCAGGGGTTAAAATTTCCTTATCCAAACAAAAGTCGATACGAAAAGTCAGGAAGAATCAGAATGAGAAGAAAAAAGAAAAAAAGCCTGCAGAACAAGATCGCCATGGTTAGCGTGACGTTTGTTGTAGGTGTTTTATTTATAGGTTTAATGGCAGAAAGCAGCAGATTAGAAGGAAAAGTAGCACAGTACGAGACGAAAAAGAGCGAAGTGAGCGCTAAAATAAAAGACGAGGAAGCTCGGACGAAAGAGATTGATGAACTGAAAAAGTACATGCAGACAGATGAATACGCCAAGGAAGTGGCCAGGGACAAACTGGGTCTTGTGGAAGGAAATCAGATTATCTTTAAAGAGGAAGAATAAGGAACGGATTTTGTCTAAAAGTTTTTCACTTCTGCAGCGTGTTTTTGACAAAGATTGAAGCCAAAAGCATCTATAATACACCTTTGATAGCGATTGCTTATTCAGGGGAGGTAATACCAGATGCAGGAATGGATCATTGCCATGCTCGTGGTCAGCGCCCTGTTGATACTGCGGGACATGGCAAAAACTATTTTTTCAGACATGAAAAAAAGTGCAGCCACTTTGGTGTACGACCAGCATCCACAGAAAGAGAAAATGCAGCGCTATGCACGTTCTTTCCAGAAACTTGCAGACAGCTTTTACGGCATGCCATACCGTAAAGATTACTTATCAGGCGGGGAACTGGAAGAACTGGTGGAACAACTTAGAGAGAGACAGTGTAAGACATGCCCGGCAAACCATATCTGCTGGAAGCAGCATTCCGTGCAGTCATACCAGAGAGTCTACAGCCTTTTCCGTGTTATGGAGGAAGGGGACGAGGAGAAACTCAGGGTGGCGAAGACGGAGCTCACAGGGGTCTGCATCAACCAGGGCAAGCTTACGCAGGAAATGCAGAGGTTAATGGAGAGAGAACGACAGAATCTGATGTGGAATAATAAACTTTTGGAAAACCGGATTGCGGTTGCAGAACAGTTGGGAGAGATGGCACAGCTTATGAAGGTGCTGTCCAGGGATTTGTTCGACATTGTTCAGACGGACCCTGTGTTCCGGGAGGAATTTGCCAAGAGACTGAAAAAGAAGCATATACTTTTGAGAAATGTCTGGATGCTGGAGCAGCCGGACGGTAAGCTGCAGTATTTCTGCGAGCTGCGGGCAAAGGGACAGGCCTGTATCTCCGCCTCGGAGGCCGGGGCAGTGCTCTCGAAAATGAGCGGCAGCAGAATGACCCCCAAGGTGGAGGGCAAGACCCTGATCACCCGGGAGTTCACGGTCATCCGTTTTGTGGAGGAAGTGAACTTCAAGATGCTGTACGGGGTGGCGAAGGTGACAAAGGAGAGGGAGACTATATCCGGTGACAATTACATGTGCACAACAGAGGACAACGGCCAGTTTTTCATGTGCCTGTCCGACGGCATGGGATCCGGCCTGGAGGCCTGCCGGGAGAGTGAGAACGTGGTGGACATGCTGGAGCAGTTTGTGGATTCCGGGTTTACCGGTGAGACAGCAGCCAGAATGGTCAATTCCGTTCTGAATCTGCAGACCAGGGAAGGAAAATTCTCCACGGTGGATATTTCCATTGTGGATCTGTACTCCGGAATGTGTCATTTCCTGAAAGCCGGCGCAGCCACCACCTTCATCAAGAGAGATCACTGGGTGGAAGCCATTTCCTCCACAAGCCTGGCTCTGGGACTGGTCCAGCAGGTGGATTATGAATCTACCAGCAAGAAGCTCTACGAGGGAGATTTTATCATCATGGTGACAGACGGGGTGCTGGACGCCCTGCCGCCTGAGAATGCGGAGGATACCATGAAAGAGATCATCCTGCAGACCCACGCAGAAGCAGCACAGGACCTGGGAAGAGGGATTCTGGAGCGGGTACTGGCCCAGTGCGAGTATAAAGCCAGTGATGATATGACAGTGCTTGCAGCAGGCCTGTGGAAAAAGTGAGTAAGAAAGGACTGAAATACCCAATGGACCAAGGAAAAAATATGGAAGAAAAGGTATTTTCTTATATAGAACAGTACAGAATGATAGAAGCGGGCGACCGGGTGATCGCCGGGGTATCCGGCGGGGCAGATTCGGTGTGCCTGTTGTTTTTGTTATGGGAGTATCAGAAAAAGGTGCCGTTTTCCGTACAGGCAGTACATGTAAACCATCAGCTTCGCGGCAGTGAGGCAAAGCGGGATGAGGAGTACGTGGTCAGGCTGTGCAGGGAGCTGTCCGTACCCTGCAGAGTGTATTCCTATGATGTGGAGCGGATTGCCGCCGAGAGACATATGACGGTGGAGGAGGCAGGACGGGCTGTGCGCCAGCAGGCGTTTGGCGATGCGTGTAAAAAGACAGGCGCGAAAAGCACGGCACTTGCCCACCACCGGGATGACCTGGCAGAAACGGTCCTTCACAACCTGGCAAGGGGAAGCGGAGCCGCGGGCCTGGCGGGAATCCATCCTGTGCGCCGGATGGGGGACGGAGTCTATATCCGTCCCCTTTTGTGTGTGGGAAGGTGCGGCATCGAAAAATGGCTGACAAAAAGAGGCATTGCGTGGATGGAGGACAGCACCAACCGGGAGCTGTCCTACACCAGAAATAAAATCCGTCAAAAAGTCCTGCCGCAGCTTGAGGAAATTAATCCCCGCGCCGCGCAGCACATTGCCAGGGCCGCGCAAACTTTTCTATCTGTGGAGGAATATCTTGGGCAGCAGGCGGATATGCTTTATAGTAGGTATGCCGGGGAAAAAGAGGGCGGGATCATCCTTTCAAAGGAGATCTCCGGTGAACACCCTGTCATGCAGGCTTACGTGGTAAAGCGCGTGCTGGCATATCTGGCGGGAGGGGAAAAAGACATCACCTCCGTCCATGTGGAGGAGGCCCTTGAGCTGCTGGGGCACAGGACAGGGAGGCAGAAATCCCTGGCACATGGCATCACGGTACAGCAGTCCTACGGCAATCTTCTGTTTTATAAAAACGCAGAACGGGAAATTCCCGAAAAAGAATTGGAATTCCATGTTTTTTCCCGGGAAAACCAGCAAATTCCTGAAAAAAAGTATACGAAATGGTTCGATTATGATAAAATAAAAGGAAACCTCACCGTGAGAAAACGGCAGCCCGGAGATTATCTGACTGTCACCCCGGCGGGAGGAAGAAAAAAATTAAAAGATTATCTTATAGACTGCAAGATTCCCAGGCAGGAGCGGGAGAACCTGACCCTGCTGGCGGACGGTTCCCACATCGTATGGGTAGTGGGGTACCGTATCAGTGAATATTACAAAATTACCGAGCAGACAAAAACAGTAATCGAAGTACAGGTCAAAGGAGAAATGGAAGATGAGTGAGACAATCAGACAGCTGATCAGCGAAGAGGATGTGGACAGAAAGATCCGTGAGATCGGAGAGCAGATAAGCAGGGATTATGAGGGCAGGCAGGTACATTTGATCTGTGTGCTCAAGGGCGGCGTGTTTTTTACCTGTGAGCTGGCAAAGAGGATCAATGTTCCGGTGAGCCTTGATTTTATGTCAGTATCCAGCTATGGGGATGACACCAGCTCCAGTGGTGTGGTCAGGATCGTAAAGGATCTGGATGAGAGTATAGAGGGCAAGGATGTCCTGATCGTGGAGGATATTATTGATTCCGGCAGGACACTGAGCTATCTCATAGAGGTGCTGAAGCAGAGGAAGCCCAGCAGCCTCCGCCTCTGTACACTTCTTGACAAGCCGGAGCGCAGAGTGAAGGACGTGAAAGTGGATTATGTCTGCTTTAATATCCCGGACGAATTTGTAGTGGGATATGGGCTGGATTATGCACAGAAATACAGAAACCTGCCTTATATTGGTGTGGTGGAATTATAGTGATATAAGGTGAAAGGAGAACATGACGTGAACAGACAGGCAAAAAGCTGGCTGCCCAGCGTCCTCTTGATCGTTGTACTGGTCATAGGGGGATACTGGCTCTTCAGCCGGCAGCTTACAGTGAATAACGAGTACAGCGAGGCAGAATTCAAAGTCGCAGTTGAGAATGATCAGGTTGTGGAAGTGTATATCCATCCCGAAAAAATAAGTCCCTACGGCAAAGTCAGTGTGGAGTTGAAAAGCGGGGACCAGGAACAGTTCAACACAACAGATGTGCAGAAATTAAGTGATTTCCTGGAGGAAAAGGGTGTGAAACCAAAAGTGGGGGACGTACCCGGAGACAATACTTTTATGTCTTCCATCCTGCCTCTTATCTTAGTGGGTATCATGGTCATTTTTGTGTTCAATCTTATGAGCCGGCAGATGTCAGGCGGCAGTAATGCCAAGATGATGAATTTCGGCAAGAGCCGCGCCAAGATGACGGTGGACAGCGAAAAGAGCGTTACATTCAAAGATGTGGCGGGTCTTCAGGAGGAGAAGGAGGAGCTGCAGGAGATTGTGGATTTCCTGAAAAGTCCTCAGAAATATGTAAAAGTAGGCGCCAGGATTCCGAAAGGAGTGCTGCTTGTAGGCCCTCCGGGAACAGGTAAGACTCTTCTTGCAAAAGCCGTGGCAGGAGAGGCGGGCGTTCCGTTCTTCTCCATTTCCGGTTCCGACTTTGTGGAAATGTTCGTAGGTGTGGGTGCCTCCCGTGTGAGGGATCTGTTTGAGGAAGGCAAGAAGAACGCGCCCTGTATTATATTTATCGACGAGATCGATGCGGTTGCCAGAAGAAGGGGAACTGGCATGGGCGGCGGCCATGACGAGAGGGAGCAGACCCTGAACCAGCTTTTGGTGGAGATGGACGGCTTCGGTGTCAATGAGGGCATCATCGTAATGTCAGCTACTAACCGTGTGGATATTCTTGACCCGGCAATTCTGCGCCCCGGCCGTTTTGACCGTAAGGTGGGCGTGGGAAGACCTGATGTGAAGGGAAGAGAAGAGATATTACAGGTTCACGCCAGGAAGAAACCCCTCGGCGAGGACGTGGATCTAAAAGAGATCGCCAGGACTACAGCGGGCTTTACAGGTGCTGACCTGGAGAACCTGATGAATGAGGCAGCGATTATCACTGCCAGGGACGGCAGATATTTTCTGACCCAGAAGGATATCCGCCAGGCATTCATCAAGACGGGAATCGGAGCGGAGAAGAAGAGCCGCGTGATTTCCGAAAAGGAAAAGAAGATTACCGCGTACCACGAAGCAGGCCATGCGATCCTGTTCCATGTGCTGCCGGAGATGGGCCCTGTGCATACCATATCCATTATCCCTACCGGAATGGGAGCTGCAGGTTATACCATGCCTCTGCCGGAGCAGGACGAAATGTTCAACAGCAAGAATAAAATGCTGGAGAACATCATTGTGGACCTGGGCGGACGTGTGGCGGAAGAGCTTATATTCGGGGATGTGACAACAGGTGCCTCCCAGGATATCAAGCAGGCGACACAGCTTGCCCGCTCCATGGTCACACAGTTTGGTATGTCGGATAAAGTAGGGCTTATCAATTACGGTTCCGATGAAGATGAAGTGTTTATCGGCCGGGATTTGGCCCACGCCAGAAATTATGGTGAGCAGACAGCGGCTCTGATCGACAGTGAAGTAAAACGGATCATCGACGAGTCTTACGGCAAGGCAAAAGAATTGATCAGTGCACATATGGATGTTCTTCACAAATGTGTGGAGCTGCTGTTGGAAAAGGAAAAAATCGGACGGGAAGAGTTCGAGGCGTTATTTCAGGAAAATGCGGTGGCAGAAAGCTAAAATGTAGGTTTTGCGGCGGGTTTTGTACAGATTTCCGAAAGAATGGGAAATGCCGATTTTTGATGCGTGTAAAATTGGTCAAAAAATCGTTAAAAATTTATTTAAGATTGTGCACACTTTTTCCGTGCTGCATGGTATTATAATAACTGTAAAAACCCCCCAATACATTATATAGTTTTTGCTACACCCCATAAGAAGAAATACCTTCTCCAAAAGAGGCAGTCGTAAGACTGTCTCTTTTACTTTTCTGAGGACACCGGCTGTTTCGGGGCTTTTCTGAAGGATATATTTTGTTCCTGTGGGAATTTATACAAAAGTTGTCATTTTTTGTATAAAAGTGTCTGTTTTCAAAAAAATGGTTGTATATGCAGTAAGAGTGGGATAAAATAGATGAAAGATGGGAAAGTAGACCCATGACCGGCAACTTTTTCGACTGAATGATGGAGAGGATGCATTATGAATTACGAATATATGAAGAATGCACAGAAAATTCAGGAGTATGTGACGAACATGCGTCCTGCTTTCAATAAACGTGCGGTGTTCAGTGATGAGACAGAAAATTACAGGACACCTTTTGAACCGGAACCGGGAGACGTTGTAAATGTGAGGATCCGCACAAAGAAAAACAATGTGGATCTGGTCTATCTGGTATACGAGGATAAGAAAAAAGTAATGGACCTGGCTGATTCCAAGGACGGATTTGACTATTATGAAGCCAACATTTCCCTGGGCACTGAGACAGTCAGGTATTATTTTGAGATATATACAGGCAAACTGAACTGTTATTACAACAGGATGGGCGTGGTGCGGGAGATAGACCCGCATTATTCCTTTGGCATTGTGCCGGGCTTTAAGACTCCGGAATGGGCAAAAGGCGCGGTGATGTACCAGATATTTGTGGACCGCTTCTGCAATGGCGATACGGCCAATGATGTGGTGACAGGAGAATACTGCTATATTGACGAACATGTACAGAGAGTGGAGGACTGGTACCGCTGGCCGCAGTCCATGGATGTGCGGGATTTCTACGGCGGTGATCTGCAGGGGGTCTGGGATAAGCTGGACTATCTGCAGGGGCTGGGGGTAGATGTGATTTATTTTAATCCTATCTTTGTCTCCCCCTCCAACCATAAGTACGACAGCCAGGACTATGACTATATTGATCCCCATTACGGGAAGATCGTCAGTGACGGCGGGGATACCCTGAACTGGGGCGACAAGGATAATTCCCATGCCTCCAAATACATTAAAAGAGTGACTGATTATGAGAACCTGGAGGCCAGCAATGAATTTTTTGCCAGATTTGTGGAGGAAGTGCACAAAAGAGGTATGAAGGTGATTCTGGACGGCGTGTTCAATCACTGTGGTTCCTTCAACAAATGGCTTGACAGGGAGCGGATATATGAGCACCAGGAGGGATACGAGAAGGGCGCGTACATTACAGGGGATAGTCCCTACCGCACGTTTTTCCGTTTCCACAATGAATTTGACTGGCCGTATAACCAGTTTTATGACGGCTGGTGGGGGCATGATACACTGCCTAAGCTGAACTACGAGGATTCCCCCATGCTGTATGAATATATTATGAAGATTGCCAGGAAGTGGGTGTCACCGCCCTATAATGTGGATGGTTGGCGTCTGGATGTGGCAGCGGATCTGGGACACAGCAATGAATATAATCACCAGTTCTGGCGGGATTTCAGAAAGAATGTGAAAGAAGCCAATCCGGAGGCTATTATTCTGGCCGAGCACTATGGTGAGGCAAAATCCTGGCTCCAGGGTGACCAGTGGGATACTGTCATGAACTATGATGCCTTTATGGAGCCGGTCACCTGGTTTTTGACCGGAATGGAAAAGCACAGTGACGAGTACAGTGAGGGGATGTATGGCAACAGCGACTGTTTTATCAGTGCCATGCAGTATCATATGGCAAGCTTTTATGCACCGTCTCTGATGACTGCCATGAATGAACTGTCCAACCATGACCATTCCCGTTTCCTTACAAGGACAAACCACAAGGTGGGCCGTGTGGCGCATCTGGGTTCCGAGGCAGCAGGGCAGGACATCAACAAGGCAGTTTTCAGGGAAGCGGTAGTCATGCAGATGACATGGCCCGGTGCACCCACGATCTATTACGGAGATGAAGCCGGACTGTGCGGATTCACGGACCCGGACAACCGGAGAACATATCCCTGGGGCCGGGAGGACAGGGAACTGATCCAGTTCCACAGGGACATGATCGCCATTCACAAGGGGAACCGGGAGCTGATAGACGGCTCTTTAAAGTTCCTGGCAAATGATTACCAGCTTTTGTGCTACGGCAGATTTACGGACAGGGAAAAAACTGTGGTGGCTGTGAACAACAGTGACCAGACCAAGATGGTGGAGTTGTCTGTCTGGGAGCTGGGGATATCCAGGAGCAGGGAAGCGCGTTTTAAACAGCTCATCGTGACCGGTGACTTCGGCTATAGCCTGATTAAGAAGATTCATGTCTGTAAGGGCGGAGTTGTGCGGATGAGAGTGCCCTCCCACGGAGCCATGGTGATTAAATGTGTTGTGGATAAAGACAGAAGAAATGATTAAAAGCATACAAAAAGACCGGCTGAATGTGCCGGTCTTTTTATCATGTCGCATACCGGAATCGAACTATTACAGTTTCATCATCTGTGCAGATAACTATAATCTGTGCATGATTTAACTATTATTAGTAATTAATGGAATGAAAAACACTTTATATTTTGCAAGTAATTCACGTTTTAATTTCTAAAGAGAACTGGGGCTGCCCCACATATTGCAGAGCAGCCCATTCACGTTTGCTATACCTTTTTCTTTACTGCATACCACAGTTCAACGTAGCCCATATCGGAATCCCCGCCGTAAATCTCAAAGTTCATACCATTCACCTGCTCATATTCAGCGGTAGGAAGCCATTCAGAAAAAAAACGCTTATGCAAGTTATTTACAACTTCGACAACATTATCCCATTTAAACTTTTCAGACGGAAATATTACCCATGTGCTGGCAGGTATATTCGCAACTGTATATCCGTCAACCTTGCTGTTTTTATTTCTGAATGCACACTGCATATATGCGAATGTCCCGGGTTCCGTTTGTTTATAATCACATACCCCATGTACCTTGCATAAGCCGGGGCTGACAAACAGAGGTAAATCACCGGCATCTGCCGCAAGTTTTTCATATGCACCGTTCACGTAATTTTGATTCCAAAGCTCATGAGGATTGTTTGGGTGTACAGCGTTATCATGCAGAATATCTGCATTAACACCTATTCCATCTGTATTAAAAATACCCTCGTAGCCAAAAACCTGAAATGCCTCTTTGTTTTCAATGCGATAATCCATTCTTTTCTCTCCTTTGACTGAAATTTGGAAAGAAATTCTTGGGTATGCTTTAAGTGTTACACCACCAGCGCGCGCTTCCGTCGGTGTAACCCCGTGGAGTGTTCGAAACGCGCGTGAAAATGAAACCGGCGAATCGTAACCATACTTTAAAGCGAGATCAATCACTTTGATATTGCCACCTTGCTGCAGTTCCATTGCTGCCATCGTCAGCCTCCTTCTGCGAATGTATTCCGTTAGCGAAATATCGGTAATAAATGAAAACATCCGAGAGAAGTTATAAATTGAACAACAGGCAATTCGTGCCAGCACTTCTTGATCAATCTCACCTGTCAGGTTATTCTCCACATACGCGAGTGCCAAATCCATACGGGTTAATAAATCCAAAAATCTCCCTCCCTTCAAACAAAGTATACTCAATATATAAATTGCTGTCGCAACATTTTAAGCCGAGTATTGTATAATTCTATATTTATATCATACCATAGAAAAAATATCTGGAACATATCTATTATTAATATTTAACGAACCACGCTTACCTGAGCCATGTTCTGCTGGTGCGGTATCCGGGAGACGGACACAGGCACAAAGGAAACGGGGCTAAAGCGTATCAGAATCCACGATCTACACTATAGTTGTGCCACACTGCTCTATGCAAATGGTGTGGATATGAAATTCATACAGTAATAGCTTTGATATAGTACGCAACTATAGGTAATTTCTCTGTAGTCACTGTTGCGGCAGTTATACAACACAAAAAAGACTCAAACAATTACTTGTTTAAGCCTTTCCTGATTACTGCCGCAGACCGGAATCGAACCGGTACGGGTATCACTACCCACGGGATTTTAAGTCCCGGGCGTCTGCCAGTTCCGCCACTGCGGCAAAAGATATCGGATAGGCGAACCTATCCGATAAAATGGACGGTGGTGGATTCGAACCACCGAAGCAATTTGCAGCAGATTTACAGTCTGTCCCCTTTGGCCACTCGGGAAACCGTCCATGTTTTATTTAGATATGTCAGTTCTCTCTGACAAGATATTATTATAACAGATTTTTTCCAGATTGCAAGGGCTTTTTCGGTATTTATTTGAAATGAAGCGGATAGATAATGGATGGGAAATTTTTATCTATAACAAATTGTGATGTATAAAAAGTTGCAATCCATAAATATTCAAGTATAATAAAGACTTAGAGATTGATCATACAGGATATAAGTTGCTATTGCAGCATGAAAAGAGAAACCGGTGCAAGTCCGGTACGGTCCCGCCACTGTGACAGGGAGCGCTCAGATGTTATGCCACTGGACAGAAGTCCGGGAAGGTATCCGGGTGCGCTGAACTGAAGTCAGGAGAACTGCTTATATCTTTAAGATGTTTCGCACGGCTGATGGGAACTCTTGAAATAAGGGCAGGATTCTGCATTTTTTAGGTAAATTTTGAGAGTTAGGGACAGTCTGTGTATCGGGCTGTCCTTTTTTGATGCGCAGAAGGAACGCGGCTGCATCCGGCAGCGATGCGGACCGCAGATATCTCAGAGCTGTTAATAGCAATGGAGGTGAAAAGGTTGAACAAGAAAAACACAGGCAGAAGGCTGGTCCAGATTGTGATCGTACTGATGGGGATCAGTTTTTTTACATTTGGACTCACCTATCTGTCGCCGGGGGATCCGGCGGAGATCATGTTAACAGAGTGCGGCAATGTGCCCACGCCGGAACTTCTGGAAAAGACAAGGGCTGAACTGGGACTCGACAAACCGTTTCTGGTGCAGTACGGAACCTGGCTGAAGGGAGTGATGACCGGAGATATGGGAACTTCTTATTCTATGAAGGTTCCCGTGGTGGACAAACTGGTATCCTGTTTCCGGCCCACACTGGAACTGGCGCTGGCTTCTCTGGTCATCATGGTGCTGATATCCGTTCCGCTGGGAATCTTATCAGCAGTCTGCCGGAATAAATGGGTGGACTATCTGGTGCGGGCGCTGACCTTCCTTGGAGTATCGGTTCCGAACTTCTGGATCGGACTGATCCTTCTGAGTATATTCGGTGTGACGCTGCGGTGGGTAACCGTTTCCGGGGGAAGCACGGATTTCAAATCCCTGATCCTTCCCGCCGTGACTTTGGCTATTGCCATGTCCGCAAAATACACAAGACAGGTGAGGATAGCTGTTCTGGAGGAACTGAACCAGGATTATGTGACGGGTGCCCGCATGCGGGGAATCAGGGAGCGAACAATTCTGTGGAAGCATGTGCTGCCAAATGCCATGCTGCCGCTGGTGACCCTGCTGGGTCTTTCCCTGGGAAGTCTTCTGGGAGGAACCGCAGTGGTGGAGATCATTTACAACTGGCCGGGCATGGGCAGTATGGCGGTAAAAGCCATTTCCTGCAGGGATTATCCCCTGGTACAGGGCTATGTGCTGTGGATCGCACTGCTCTACATGGGAATCAATCTGCTGGTTGACCTTTCCTATACCCGTCTGGATCCCAGATTAAAGGAGGAGCGGTGATTTGAAGGTATTAAGATTTTTGAAGAACAACAAACAGTTTACCGTCTTTCTTCTTCTGGCCCTGGCAATTGCGGCAATAGCTGTCTTTGCGCCCTGGATCGCTCCGCGGGACCCCTATGATGCTGTGATGAGTGATTCTCTAAAGGAGCCGGGGAGCACTTATGTCTGGGGAACCGACAAGCTGGGGAGGGACGTGCTCTCCAGAGTTATATACGGAACCAGGTCATCCCTGACCATGACGCTGTGTCTGGTGGCGGTCATCTTTGTGGTGGGGACTGCTTTTGGAATTCTGGCGGGATATTTTGGCGGAGCTGTGGACGCTGTGATCATGCGGATTGCGGATATGATGATCTCCTTTCCCGGTCTGGTGCTGGCAATCGCCATAGCAGGTCTTCTGGGGCCCAATATGGTAAATGCCGTTATTGCCATCTCGGCTGTGAGCTGGACAAAATATGCCAGACTTGCCCGCAGTATGGTCCTGAAGATCAAACAGAACCTGTATATTGAGGCGGCTGTTGTAACAGGAACGAAAAGGGGCAGCATAATTATGAAATATGTGATCCCCAACATGATCACAACCATGGTGGTGACAGCAGCCACAGATATTGGGACCATGATGCTGGAGTTGGCATCCCTGTCCTTTTTGGGATTCGGGGCGCAGGCGCCCACCCCGGAATGGGGGCTGATGCTCAATGAGGGCAGAACCTACATATCCAAAGCCCCCTGGCTGATGATCTATCCCGGCATTGCCATTGTAGTCGTTGTGGTCGTCTTCAATATGCTGGGCGACAGTATCCGGGATATCCTGGACCCAAAACAAGAGTAAAACAGAAGGAGAAAAGAGATATGGATCAATTTTACAGAAAAATCATGTGTGCCCTGCTGGCGGGAAGTCTTGCAGCGGGATTGCTGGCAGGCTGCGGAAACAGCGCCGGGGAAAAGGCGGATACAGAGGATACGGCAGCTTCCGGGGAGAACTCCGCCTTAGATAAAACAGGCGGAGACGGCGGTGAGATCACCATAGGCGTTACAAGCTTTGCGGATACTCTGGAGCCTACAGAGCAGTATTTCAGCTGGGTGGTGTCCAGATACGGAGTCGGGGAGACGCTGGTGCGTTTTGATGAAAACGGCGAGATCATGCCCTGCCTGGCAGAGAGTTGGGAGATCAGCGAGGACCAGCTCACCTGGACGTTTAAGATTCGTGAGGGAGTCAAGTTCTCTAATGGGGATGACATGACACCAGAGCTTGTGAAAGCATCCTTGGAACGTACCTTTGAGCTCAGCGACAGGGCAGTCTCCTTCTTTGAGCCTGCATCCATGGAGGTGGACGGACAGAACCTGCTTATCAAGACAAAAGAGCCGGTGGCCATCCTGCCGGGAAGTCTGGCAGACCCGCTGTTCCTCATTGTGGATACCCAGGCGGATACGGACGCCTTTGCCATGGAAGGTCCCATCTGTACCGGACCTTACGCAGTGGAATCTTTCAGCCCCACAGATTCCTGCGTTGTAGTCCGCAACGAATATTACTGGGATGGGGAAGTGCCTCTTGACAAGGTGACGCTTAAGTGCATAGATGACCAGACAACGCGTTCCATGGCCCTGCAGACAGATGAAGTGCAGATCGCGTACAATCTGAAGACGGAGAATCTGGCAGATTTTGAGGACAGCGGGGAATATAATATACAGCAGTTAGAGTCCCTGCGGTCCACCTATGCCTTTATGAACCAGAATGGCGTGCTTGGTGATAAAGCACTGCGCCAGGCGGTCATCAGAGGGCTGGATAAGGAAACTTACTGTGATACCCTGCTGGAAGGCGGAGCCACAGCGGGAAAAGCTCCGGTTCCCCCCACACTTGATTTTGGCTTCGATGAGCTGAAGGATGAAAACGCATATGACCCGGACGGCGCGAAAGCGCTTCTGGAGGAAGCAGGTTACAAGGATACAGACGGGGATGGATTTGTGGAGACACCTTCCGGAGAAAAACTGGAGCTGAATTTTGTCATATATACAAGCCGCGAGGAGCTCAATGTCTACGCGCAGGCAGCACAGGCGAGCCTGAAGGATATCGGAATCAATGTAAAATTGAATACAGTCAGCTATGAGACTCTGCTTGACATGAGAGATTCCGGAGAATTTGACATGCTCATCTGGAATGTCCTGGTGGCAAACACCGGTGACCCGGAAAAATATCTCCGTGAGAACTGGTACAGCACCTCATCCTCCAACCAGATGGGATACAGCAATCCGCAGGTGGATGAGCTTCTGGACCAGCTTGTCACAGAATTTAATGAGGATACAAGAAAGAATCTGATCATGCAGATACAGCAGCTCATCATGGATGACGCGGCAACGGTGTTCTTCGGCTATGAGACCACCTATCTGTTTTCATCAAAAAGTGTGACAGGGGTGAAGATGTATCCCATGGATTATTATTGGCTGACCAAGGACATTTCCCTGGCTGAATAGAGGAGAGGATATGCTTGAGATCAAGGATTTGACAGTCCGTTACGGAAAGCAGGAGCCCACAGTGGAGAGTTTTCAGCTTTCCATGAAAAAAGGCGAGATTGTCAGCATAGTAGGTGAGAGCGGCAGCGGCAAGACAACGGTGATCCGGGCAGTGCTGGGAGCGCTCCCCGGTTCGGGATATATAAGCGCCGGTGAGATATATTTCCAAGGGGAGGCACTCACACAGAAATCCGGGGAGGAGTGGCGAAATCTGAGAGGAACCAGAATGTCCATGATCTTCCAGGACTGCGGCGGAACCCTCAACCCCATTCGGAAGATCGGAAAACAGTATGTGGAGTATATCTGTACCCACAGCAGAGTTACCAGACCGCAGGCCTGGAACAAGGCTGCAGAAATGCTGAAGAAGATGCGTCTGGCCGACGCGGAAAACATTATGAAGAGCTATCCCCACCAGTTGAGCGGCGGTATGCGCCAGAGAGTGGGAATCGCCATGGCCATGACATTTCAGCCTCAGCTTCTGTTGGCTGACGAGCCCACCAGCGCTTTGGATGTGACCACACAGGCGCAGATCGTGCGGCAGATGATGGAGCTGAGAGACAGATACGAGACAGGGATTATTATCGTGACACATAACCTTGGCGTAGCTGCCTATATGGCGGATAAACTGGTTGTCATGCAGAACGGCAAAGTGGTGGATCAGGGTACCCGGGATGAGGTGATGAATCATCCGGTCAGTGATTATACCAAAAGTCTTTTGCAGGCTGTTCCGGAAATGGAGGGTGAACGTTTTGTTTCATGAATCGGATGTTGTGTTAAAGGCAAACCATATTGTAAAACAGTTTTCCGCGCCGGGAAAAAAGGTACTGACTGCCTGCAGTGACATCAGTCTGAATGTGTACAAAGGAAAGACCCTGGGGATTGTGGGGGAGAGCGGCTGCGGAAAATCCACCCTTGTGCGGATGCTGATCCAGATGGACGCCCCTACCAGCGGTGAGATCCTATGCCACGGCAGGGACATTGTACATCTGCCGGAAAAGGAAAAACGGCTGAACCGCCAGAACATGCAGATGGTGTTTCAGGACCCGCTGGCTTCTTTTAATCCCAAGATGAAGATCATAGATATCCTGACAGAGCCGCTCATGAATTTTAAACGGCTGAAGAAGAGTGAGAAAGAGAAGAAGGCAAAGGAGCTGCTTGGGATGGTGGAGCTCTCCGAGGACTTTTTATACAGATATCCCCACAGTATGAGCGGGGGACAGCGGCAGAGGGTGGGGATAGCCAGAGCACTTTCCCTGGAGCCTGAGGTGCTGGTGTGCGACGAGGCCACTTCGGCTCTTGACGTATCCATACAGAAGACGATCATCGAACTTCTGGTAAAGCTCCAGAAGGAGAAGGATATCAGTATTGTATTTATCTGTCATGATATTGCGCTGATACAGGCATTTGCCCATCAGATCGCTGTGATGTACCTGGGGCATATTGTGGAAGTGATACCGGGGGAGGCAGTGCGGACCAGGGCAGTGCATCCCTATACGCAGGCGCTGCTGGGCTCGCTGTTTTCCATACATATGGAGCAGAACTGTGAGATCAGGAGCATTGAAGGGGAGGTCCCAAGTCCACTTGACGTTTTGGAGGGATGTCCGTTTCAGAGCAGATGCAGTTTCTGCGGCAGCAGGTGCAGAACAGAGAAGCCAAAGCTTCGGGAAATCAGGCCGGGTCACCAGGCAGCCTGCCACCGCTTTGGATAAAAAAAAGCAGATATTTCTTATCAGACAAGAGAGAAGACGGGGGTTCAGGAATGGAGATGAAACAACTGCAGTATTTTGTGGTGAGTGTGGATACCGGTTCGATCAGCAAGGCGGCGGAGATGCTGTATACAACACAGCCGCATGTGAGCATGACGATCGGCAAGATGGAGAAAAGCCTGGGGGTCCGTCTTCTTAGGCGGAGTAAGAAGGGTGTGGAGATGACCGTGGAGGGGGAACTGGTCTATGAACAGGCGCGCAGGATTTTAAAAGACATGCAGGTGATCCAGCAGGTGCAGACAAGCGTTAAGTCAGAAGTGTTCTGTCTTTCCTCCATGCCAAGCAACCTTCTGGCCGGTCTGTTTGCGGAATTTTACAGGCGGGAACAGAACCTGCAGGCCAGATATCTGGAAGGTACCCTGGAAATGGTGCTGCATCAGGTGACACACCGCCGTGCAGAACTGGGATTTGTCTTTGTCTCGGAATTTCAGAAAAATGCGGTTGACCGTATGCTGGAGCAGAGGCATCTGGAATTCCATATGTTAAAGGAGACAAGGCTTGTATTGTTCGCAGGCCCCGGCAATCCCTATTATGACAGGAAAAGTGTAACAAAAGCGGAACTGCAGAAGATACGCTTTGTCCAGAACCTGGAAGAGGGGATTCCCCTGTTTCAGCATCCCGGTAATCTGAAGGAAAAGCTGGTGGATTCCCAGTTTTTCTACAGAGGTGTGGAGGTGTGCAGTGACCATGCCATGACCCAGCTTCTGCTGAAAACAGATTTGGGAAATATCAGTTGTCTGATGGACTCCAGACTGCACAGAGACAGCAGGATACACAGAATTGAGCTGGAGGACTGCAGGGTGAAAGTGTGCTGCGGATATATTAAACGTGCCGGCAGGGAGCTTGGGGGGTGCAGCAGGAGATATATTGAATATGTGAAAGAAGGGTTGGAATAAAGGTTTCCGGGCATCAAAGCCGTTTTGCAGAGAACTCTTTTATGGCATTTTTATTTCATCTGTATATCACTTTTACCGTTTTAATACGGCGGGTGGTAGGATAAATGCCATAGGAGGGACAGTTATGAAATATATCAGGGAGACGATCCGAAGAGCAGAATATCGGTTTGACACAACAGCAGCCCGTTTTGCACGGAGACATCCGTGCATAGCGCTGTTCTGCACTTTTATCGGGGTACCGTTTTTTATTCTGGGAGCGGTCTGTGTTTTGGCCTCCGCTGTGGTGTGCCCTATAGCCTGGGTCAACGGATGGATGTAAAAATAAAGCTTTTCCTCTTTTTGTTCCTTGCATAACTACAGGGCATTTGTTAGAATGATAGAAAATGAACGTGGTTAACTCTGTTTTCCAATCATAGCCGGATACAGAGGATAACAAATAGGAGCCATATGACAATATGAAGAGCGAAGAGCACAAAATGCCGCTGCCGGAAGAAGTCGGCGGCCGTGACCTGCAGATACTGAGCGATAATATTCCGGGGGGAATGTTTTCCTGCCGTTTTGATGAAAGGCTGACGCTTCTGCAGATGAATAAAGGATTTTTGTCCATGCTGGGATATACACGGCAGGAGATAAGTGATAAATTCCGGAACAGTTTCTGGGAAATGATAGATTACAGAGACCGCCTGCGCACTTTGGAGGAAGTGCAGAGGCAGATTTCCCTTGGACCGGACAAGGAGCTGGAATACCGGATGACCCGCGGGGACGGACGTACCATATGGGTTCTGGATAAGGGTCATCTGGTCCGCGACGAAGAGGGCGCTGGTTATTTCTGCTGTGTGCTGGTGGATGTGACACGGAGTAAGGAGCTGGAAGAGAAGCTGCGCATTTCCCTGGAACGGCACCAGATCATCATGGACCAGACCACAGATATTCTTTTTGAGTGGGATATCCAGGCAGACACCATGACCTTTACAGGGAACTGGGAGAAAAAATTCGGCTGTCCTCCGGTCACACAGCATGTCAGCCGCCTTTTCTGGAAGGCACCATACATCCTGAAGGAGGACCAGATTCTTTTTTCCAAGCTGCTGATGCGCATCCGCAGCGGAGAGCATTACGCAGAGGAGGAAATCCGTATCGTAAGCGGTAAGCAGAAGCCTGTCTGGTGCCGTATCCGGATCACGGGGCTGGCGGACAAGTCAGGGCGCGTGGTGCGGGCTGTGGGCGCCATTCTGGATATTGATGCCGAAAAGAGAAAGGCACAGAATCTTATGGAGCGCGCCCAGCGCGATATGCTGACAAAGCTGTATAATAAGGGTACCAGTCAGGAATATATCCAGGCGGTTCTGGAAGGCAGCGGACCCGAGAGGAAGTCTGCACTTATGATCATTGACCTGGACAATTTCAAGCATATGAATGACACCATGGGACATCTCTTCGGTGATGCCCTTCTGGCGGAGGTTGCGCACACGATCCAGAAGCAGTTCCGCAGTGAGGATATTGTAGGCCGTGTAGGGGGAGATGAATTTTTAGTGTTTCTCGGACAGATACCGGATGTCTCCCTGGCTGAGCAGAAAGCAGCCCAGATCATGAAAGCCATAGGAGAGATGGCAGTACAGGAGCTGACAGATGTGGAGCTGTCCTGCAGCATCGGCATAGCTGTCTTCCCGGACTGCGGCCAGTCCTACAATGAACTTTTTAAACGGGCAGACCAGGCACTGTACCGTGCTAAGAACCGGGGAAAGAATGGATACTGCATAGCAGATGCAAAGCTTTTTTCAGAGGAGTTCCCCCAGAAGCCCTGTAGTGCGGCCAATACCAGGATAGATTCGGATGAGGAGACAGAGGGCAATGTGGAGCTCCGCCTGTTTGAGTATGTGTTCCGGATACTTTATAAATCCTCCAATCCGGATACAGCAGTCAATGCCATACTGGAGGTGATCGGGCGCCAGTTTGACGTGAGCCGTGTCTACATCTTTGAGAATGAGGAGGACCCGGACTACTGTAAGAATACATATGAATGGTGCAACGAGGGTGTGTGGCCGGAGATTGGAAATCTTCAGCATGTGCCCTATGCAGATGATCTGGAGGGCGGATACCAGAGCAATTTCAACGAGAGCGGTGTATTTTACTGCCGTGACATAGATGCACTGACACCGCAGCAGCGGGAGATACTGGAGCCCCAGGGAATCAAGTCCATGCTGCAGTGCGCTATTTACGACAAAGGGAAGTTCAAGGGATTTGTGGGCTTTGACGAGTGCCGTGTCAACCGTTACTGGACCCAGGAACAGGTAAATACACTGGTATTCATCGCGCAGATATTGAGTACCTTTCTCCTGAAACTCCGGGCCCAGGACAATGCGGTGCAGAACGCGGCATCCCTGGAAGCAATCCTTGACAATCAGAGTTCCTGGATCTATGTGGTACATCCGGAGACAAAAGAAATGCTGTATATTAACCGGAAGACGAAAATATGGGTGCCTGAGGCAAAGCCGGGGGTTACCTGCCATAAAGCCTTCTTCCGCCGGGATACGCCCTGTGATTTCTGTCCTGCAAAAGCGCTGGACAGCGCGCATCCCCGCTGCGTCCGGCAGGTTTACAATCCCTTTCTTCAGGTGTGGACATCAGCGGACGCATGCTTTATTGAGTGGAAGGGGGAGCAGGCAGTCCTGCTCACCTGCCATGATATTACGGATCTGAAAAAAGAGGCAGGAGAGGACCGGCAGTAGTACCGGTCAATAGAAAAAGCGGAGTCATGCTGTGATGGGCATGGCTCCACTTTTTTCTGTTTTTATTTATCCTGGATGCTGACACCTTTGATGGCAACACTTCCTCCGCGCACCACCTCAATATTCTTAAAGTAGCTGGAGAAATAGGAAATGATCTCATCATTCCGTTTTTCTGTCTGAAGGCTCTCCAGCAGCATCTCTGTTTTGCCGTAGTCTACGACAGCCAGATGGAAAATAGTTGCAATGCGGAAGATCTCCGTCTTCACAGCCTCGTCGCAGTCCTTGATCTTAATGTACAGAACTTCTTTCCTGTGGATGCGGGAATTGGTGAAGTCAATGACCTCGATGACCTCCACACAGCGGTTTAACTGCTTTTTGATCTGTTCAAAGGTGGCATCATCGCTCTCCACGCTGATGGTCATCCGTGACATGGTGGGATCCTCTGTGGTGCCCACGGTGAGGCTTGTGAGGTTGTATGATTTTCCGGAGAACAGGCCTGCGATCTTTGCCAGCACACCTACTTCATTTTCTACATATAAGGAAATCCATCTTTTCTTCATATTCTTCTCCTCCTAGCAGTCCAAAATCATGTTATGCAGCGGTTTTCCGCCCTGTACCATAGGCAGTACCAGCTCATCACTGTCAATGATAAATTCCAGAATCGTGGGGGCATCCGTATTGCCCTTTGCAAACTGGAAGGCCCGGGCCATATCTTCCTCTTTCTCCACGCGCATGCCATACGCGCCATAGCTCTCCGCCAGTTTTACGAAGTTGGGGGTGTATTCCGGGCAGTCCTTTGACGGGCCCTTGCAGTTGGCGCTGCAGGTCTTTCTGCGGCGTGTACAGGTGGAGGAGTAGCGCTTGTCATAGAAGAGCTGCTGCCACTGACGCACCATGCCCAGATAGCTGTTGTTGAAGATACAGATAATGACCGGAAGGCCGTAGGATACGGCAGTAGCCATCTCCTGAATGTTCATCTGCATGCCGCCGTCACCGGAGACACAGACTACAGGCTTGCCCGGATAGGCGAATTTTGCGCCCAGGGAAGCAGGGAACCCGTATCCCATGGTGCCAAGGCCGCCGGAGGTGAGAAGCTGTTTTTTCTCGTTCATTTCCAGATACTGTGTGACCCACATCTGATGCTGACCTACGTCCGTGACAAAGATGCCTTCCTCGAACTGTTCGTTGATGCACTGCACGATCTTCTGTGGGGTGATGCCTTTGTTCTGGTCCATATCAAGAGGATGTTCCTGCTTCCAGCCGTCGATCTGCTCCAGCCATTCTTTATGTTCACAGCATTTTACGTGCTTTAACAGTGCCTCCATAGCGTCCTTTGCGTCTGCCACGATGGGGATATCCACCTGGATATTCCTGGAGATGGAGGCTGTGTCAATGTCTACATGCACGATCTTGGCATTCTTGGCAAACTCCTCGATCTTGCCTGTGATTCGGTCATTAAACCGGGTTCCTATGGAGAAGAGCAGGTCACATTCGCTGATGGCGTGGTTGGCCGCATAGCAGCCGTGCATTCCCACATTGCCCACATAGAGTTCATGGCTGGTGGGAATGGAGCCCTTACCCATAATAGTAGTGATAACAGGGACTCTTGTGGTCTCCACAAGGGCCAGGGCAGTCTCGTTGGCCCTGCCGATGTTTACACCGCCGCCCATGAGAAACAGGGGCTTTTTGGCTTCTTTTAAGAGGTTGACTGCTTTCTTTAACTGTCCCATGTGTACGCCGCTGCTTGGTTTGTAGCCGCGGATGTGAACCTCCTTGGGATAGTGTTCGTCACCCTCCTGCAGCATGATATCTTTTGGAAGATCAATGAGGACAGGACCTTTTTTGCCGGTATTGGCAATATAGAAGGCTTCCTTGATGATACGGCCAAGGTCGTTCCGGTCGCGTACGGTCACGGCGTATTTGCAGATACCGCGTGTGATCCCCACAATGTCTACCTCCTGGAAGGCGTCATTTCCGATGAGATTTGTGGGAACCTGGCCGGTGAAGCATACCAGGGGAACACTGTCATAGTTGGCAGTGGCGATTCCGGTGACCAGATTGGTGGCACCAGGGCCGCTTGTGACCAGGCAGACGCCTGTGCGTCCGGTAGCTCTGGCATAGCCGTCTGCGGCGTGGATCAGACCCTGCTCGTGGCGGGGGAGTATCACCTGGATGGAATCCTGTTTATACAGCTCATCAAAAATGTCGATGGCGTAACCGCCCGGGTATGCGAAGAGATAATCAATGCCTTCTTTCTGCAGTGCTTTTACAAATAATTCATTTCCTGTCATGGACAAAATCCTCCTTTAACTCATTGTTAGATGGTTTTTACAGAATGAAAAACGCCCTGAACTGAGAATTCAGTTCAGGGCGGATAAGTCATCCGTGGTACCACCTGATTTCAGGAAAAATCCTGCGCTCTGCCAGTACGGATACTAAGAGAAATATCGATACTGTTTTCCCTGTAACGTGGGAAAGAGACGTTGAGGTCTACTGAGAGATATCACATCTCTGTTGGGCTCACTGCTCAGGGGCTACTTCCATACTTCCTTGCTGAAGATTCGCACCAGACATCTTCTCTCTGAAAGCCGGCTGGGTATGTACTCCTCCCCGTCACCGCATTTAACAAAATGCTTTTTTAATTGTTTTATAGCATAACACACAAATTGAATTCTGTCAATGGGTCAAAAATGAACAATTTGACGGGATATATGGAATCCTGTATACTGAAACTGTGTTGAAAGAAAGGAGGCATATATGAGAACTAGAGAGGAAGCAGTTTCGTATTGTCTGAAAATGCCGGATGTGTTTGAGGACTATCCGTTTCATGACCCGAACTGGACCGTCATCCGAATGAAAAGCAGCAGAAAAGTATTTGCATGGATTTTTGAGCGGGAGGGCAATATCTGGGTGAATTTAAAGACAGACCCCCAGTGGAGGGATTTCTGGCGGAGCACCTACACCTCAGTGCTTCCGGCCTATCATCTGAATAAAGAGCACTGGAATTCCGTGATCTTGGACGGCTCCATACCTGAGAAAGAGATATACAGAATGATAGAGGAAAGTTATGACCTGGTGAGAGGAAAGAAATCTACCCGCCGTACATAGAATATTGTAAAACAGGAAACAGCGGAGAGAAGATGGAATTAAGAGAGAGCGAAACCTTTAGGAATCTGATAAAAGCTTACCAAGGAGAACTGCAGGCCAGCGGAAAATACCGCATTTATGCAAAACAGGCCAGGGAAGAGGGCTATATGAACATAGCGGACATTTTTGAGGAGACATCAGGCAATGAGGAGCGGCATGCGGAGCTGTGGCAGAATGTACTGAACGGAGGGCAGATACCGGAAACCAGCAGAAACCTGGAGAAGGCCCATGAGGATGAGAAAAGAGAATGGTCAGACATGTATGCGTCTTTTGCCGAAAAAGCGGAGCAGGAGGGCTTTAAGGGAATTGCCAGGCTTTTTAGAGAGGTGGCGCAGATTGAAAGGCATCATGACTATCGTTTTGAGCAGCTGACCCAGGATATCCTGACCAATCATGTATTCTGCAAGGATATGGACAGAGTATGGATCTGCATGAACTGCGGCCATCTGGCCTACGGGGACTGTGCCCCAATAAGGTGTACGGTGTGCGGTTATCCCCAGGGGTATTTCAGATTGAACTGTGAGGACTACTGACGGCAGATGCACTGCTGGTATTTTGTGTAAAATGTCGTAATTGGGCAAAGTTATAGGTGCAATTTCGGTAAATTTGAGGTATACTGTAGATATATTAAGAAAAACAGGAAGATAAAATTATGTTGGATCAATACAGACGGAATATAGAATATATCCGCATATCCATCACGGACCGCTGTAACCTGCGCTGCATGTACTGCATGCCGGAAGGCGGTATCGAACAGGTGGAACACAGCGATATTCTAACTTATGATGAAATTACCAGACTGTGCCGTATTTTAGCCCTCAAAGGCATCAGCAAGGTAAAGATCACCGGCGGGGAGCCTCTTGTGAGAAAGAATGCGGCAGAGCTGGTGAGAATGATAAAGAGCATACCGGGAATCGACAACGTGACGCTTACCACCAACGGAATCCTGCTGGGGGAACAGATGCAGGATTTGGCGGATGCGGGAATCGACGCAGTGAATATCAGCCTTGACGCGCTGACAGAAGAGATGTTTGAGAAGATCACCAGGAGAAAAGGACTTGACCGGGTATTGGAGGGAATGGATAAGGCCCTTCAGTTCCCTGATGTGCGTGTGAAGGTAAACTGTGTGCTTCTGCACGGAGTCAACGAGGACCAGTGGATCCCCATTGCGGGGCTTGCGAAGGACAGACCCATAGACGTGCGGTTTATTGAGATGATGCCCATAGGGTACGGAAGAAAATACTGCGGCGAAGAGACCGAGGACCATGTACGGCATCTGCTGGAGAAAGCTTACGGCAAAGCGGATTCCCTGAGCGGCAGATTCGGAAACGGTCCCAGTACATATATACTGCCGGATGGTTTTAAGGGGAAGATCGGATTTATCAGCGCCATTTCCCACAAGTTCTGCGGAGACTGCAACCGGGTAAGGCTCACGTCCGAGGGATTTTTAAAACCGTGCCTGCAGTTTTCACACGGGGCAGATATGCGCAGCCTGCTCCGAGACGGAAGTTCAGATGAGCAGATCGGAGCCGTGGCTGAAAAAATCATATTTGAGAAGCCCAGAAGCCACCGCTTTGGCGAGGCGCAGGAGGAAGGGCTGGAAAACAAAAAGATGTCAGAAATTGGAGGATGAATGAGATGGGAAAGGTACTTGCTGTGTGTATCAGCGAAAAGAAAGGAACACAGAAAAAGAACATTCAGGAGGCCAGCTTTATAGAAGATTTTGGCATTGAAAAAGACGCGCATGCGGGAAAATGGCACCGTCAGGTAAGTCTTCTGAGTTATGAAAAGATAGAGGATTTCAGAAACCGGGGCGCTGAGGTGGCGGACGGCGCATTCGGTGAGAATCTGGTGGTCAGCGGATTTGATTTTAAGAACCTGCCCATTGGGACAAGATTCCGCTGCAACGACGTGGTGCTGGAGCTGACACAGATCGGAAAGGAATGCCACCACGGCTGTGAGATATTTAAGAAGATGGGTGACTGCATCATGCCGAGAGAGGGCGTGTTTACCAGGGTGATCCACGGAGGGAAGATCCGGGTAGGCGATGAGATGGTGATCGAGGAAGTGTGACACAGACAGGGACTGCATAAAAAGCGGCCCCTGTTTTTTGTATATCCTGAAAGCATCAGGCGCATTCTAGGAAGAAGGATATACAAAATGGAGGTTGCCATGAAAAGTTTATGGATGGATGAAACAGAAATACAGGATTTTCCGATGCTTATGCAGGATATCACCGTGGATGTGGCTGTAGTGGGAGGCGGAATGGCCGGGATACTGACTGCATACTTACTCAAAGAACAGGGAGTTCACGTGGCTGTGCTGGAAGCGGACAGGATCGGCGGAGGACAGACGGGGAAGACAACAGCCAAGATCACTTCCCAGCATGGAGTGATATATCAGAAACTTTTATCAAAACACGGGCGGGAAGCAGCAGAAAAGTACAGCCTGGAAAACCAAAAGGCAATAGACCGGTATGAGAAAATTGTACAGGACAGACAGATTGCGTGCGGTTTTGTCCGATGTCCTGCATATTTATACACACTGGAAGCACCTGAACTTCTTAAGGAGGAGGCTGAGTGTGCTGCCGGGCTTTCCATCGAAGCCTCCTTTACCAAGGAGACAGAACTTCCTTTTCAGGTGGCAGGCGCAGTGCGGTTTGAAAACCAGGCCAGGTTCCATCCCCTTCTTTTTCTGGAAGCAGCGGCCCGTGACCTGGCAGTCTATGAACACTCAAGAGTGCTGCAGGCAGAGGGGGACAGGCTGGTCACGGAGAACGGGAGTGTCAGGGCGAAAAAAATAGTTTTTGCCTGCCATTACCCCTTTCTCAATATGCCCGGATATTATTTTATGCGGATGCACCAGGAGCGCAGCTATGTAGTGGGGCTTGAACAGGTGCCGGAGCTGGAGGGAATGTATCTGGGCGTAGACAGGGAACAGGCATGGTCTTTCAGAAGTGCCGGGGAGTATCTGCTCTTCGGCGGCGGAGGCCACCGCACCGGAGAAAATCGTACCGGGGGCAAATACGAACTTCTGAGAAGAAAAGCAGCAGAATTCTATCCGGGCAGCAGAGTGCGGTACCAGTGGTCTGCCCAGGACTGCATGCCCATGGACCAGATTCCTTATATCGGCAGGTTTTCTGCGGAGACTCCGGACTGGTATGCTGCCACGGGATTCGGAAAGTGGGGAATGAGCTCTTCCATGGCAGCGGCCGGTATGATAACGGAGAGTATCCTGGGGGAGGAAGATGACGGGAAAGTGTTCGGCATCTTTTCTCCCCAGCGGTTTACCCCAAGGGCTTCTGCCGGGAATTTCTGTAAGGACAGTGTCCACGCGGTGAAGGATTTAAGCCGGCGTATTTTCACACCGGGAAGAAGTGACCTGGAGGAACTTCCTGTGGGACACGGCGGCATTGTTGAGTATGACGGGGAAAAAGTGGGGGCATACAGGGATGAGGAGGGGGAAATCTATCTGGTGTCCGCAAAATGTCCCCATCTGGGATGCCAGTTAGAATGGAATCCCGATGAAAAATGTTTTGAGTGTCCCTGCCACGGCTCCAGGTTCGACCATATGGGGCATTGTGTGGATGGCCCGGCACAGACGGGAATCGCGCTTGCGCAGGAGGAAGATTCCCATTGAAAAAAGTTGTAAAAGTTGCGAAAATTTAGTATAATTAAGATAAGAGTTCAGTCTTTTGTCGGTGAAAAGCCGGAAGACTGAAACCTGCGGATACCGGAAAACGCAGCCGAAGGATTCTGCAAGGGACAGAGCCCTCCGGCGCCATGTGAATAGGGAAGGATGGTATGTTATGGGTAAAGTGATAGCACTTGGCAGGGAATTTGGCAGTAACGGAAGGAAGATCGCCCAGGATCTGGCGGAACATTTGGGTATCAAGTATTATGACAAGGATTTGATCACACTTGCGGCCAAGAAAAAGAACCTTCCGGAGGAGAAGTTAGAGGAAGTGGATGAGAAGCGGGAGAGTCCCTGGAGATACTCTTTTGATGAGAATATGGCCATGGAGCGTCAGTTTCACTATGAACCTCTCAATGATGTGCTGTTCAATGCGCAGTCGGAGATCATTGAGGAGGCTGCAAAGAGGGAAGACTGTGTGATCGTAGGACGGTGCGCAAATTACATTCTCAGGGATAAAACGGACTGCAGAAGTGTCTTTATCTACGCGCCTATGGAGGAAAGGATCAAAACTATCCGGGCGCGGACCGTATGGGATGAAAAAGGGGCAGAGCAGCTCATAAAAAAAGTGGATAAACAGAGAAAATACTATTACAACAACTATACAGACGAGAAATGGGGCAGCATGAAGGGATACGACCTGTGTCTGGACAGCAGCCGTTTTACCAGGGAACAGATCCTGGAAATCCTGGTTGCCCTGTACAATACCATCTGATACGGCTGTAACATTCAGGTATAAAATTGTATCTTCTGGAAAAAATAACATGGAAAATAAATTCCAGGAGGCAATTGTATGTCTGTAGATTTTAGAGAAAGCGTAACAAAAGAGAACCTGATGCGCGCCTTTGCAGGCGAAAGTCAGGCCAGAAACCGCTACACCTTTGCAGCAGCCCAGGCGAAAAAAGAACATCTGCATGTTGTGGAAGCTGTGTTCAACTATACGGCTGACCAGGAGCGCCAGCATGCCTACATTTTTTACCAGCATTTAAAGGAGATGGCAGGGGAGACCATTCAGATCGACGGCGGTTACCCGGTAGATATCTCTCCGGATATGGATAAACTTCTCCGTATGGCACAGCACAATGAATATGAAGAGCATGATGATGTGTATAAGAACTTCGGGGATAAGGCGAAAGAGGAAGGGTTTACACAGATCGCGAATTCTTTTCATATGATCGCTGATATTGAAAAATTCCATGGAGACCGTTTCGGAAAATTCGCACAGTTTCTGGAGGACAAGAATCTCTTTGTATCAGATGTGGAGACCGGATGGATCTGCTTAAAATGCGGTTATATCCACTGGGGCAAGGAAGCGCCTAAGAAATGTCCGGTATGTTCCCATGACCAGGGATATTTTATCCGGCTGGAGCTTTCACCGTTTGCACATTAAAACAGTATGCAGTATTATGAACCAGACCCTTTGGGAGAAATCCTGAAGGGTTTCTTTCATGTACTGCAGACAGCAGACAACATTCTTCCGGTATGGAAGGATGCAGCAGAATGTTTTTCAGACAATAGGAAAGAGTCATTCGAAGTTTACATTCCGAATGACTCTTTTAATCTGATGTGTCCATGGGACTTTACCTTCCTTTTTTTATTATGGGTTAAATCGTTATGTTCTTGGTGGTCCGTACCTTCCTTTCTTTAAAATTATGAATGGTAATTTACGTTTTCGGTGGTATCAGTCCTTTCTGTTTTTTATTTTGTTCTCTCTTTGTTTATGGCTTTATTATAACAGTCATGTTTTCATTTGTCAAGAAGTAAAATGAAAATTTATCAATAAAAATTCATGTAACTGTAAAGAGAATGAAAATTATATTATTATCTGAAAATTATAAAGGATTCATACAACGGGAACCTCAGATAAATCCTGCAGGCCCGGTGGAAAAACAGAAAAAACCGTGGTATACTGTGCATATCGTGCTTTGGGGGCCATGCGCAGGTGTATGCGTATTCTGTGGAACGGCCATTATCCGGTCATGGCAGCCCCGGAGTGAATCACAGGAGAGGATGAGACAGAGATGGATGCAGAGTTTCATATTCGCAGAGCAGAAGAAAAAGATATAGATGAAGTCATGTCCCTGTATGAGCATGCCAGAAAGTACAAGGCAGAGAACGGCAATCCCGGACAGTGGGTAAACGGCTACCCGGCGCGGGAAGACATAGAAAAGGATTTAAACCGCAGCGCCTTATATCTCTGTGAGTCATCGGACGGAACAGAGGGTGTTTTTATGTTCGAGACAGGAGAAGAACCCAATTACCGGAGGATAGAGAATGGCTGCTGGCTGAATGAAAAGCCCTATGGATTCCTGCACCGGATAGCCTCTGCAGGGAGAAAGAAGGGCGTGGCTTCTTTTTGTGTACAGTGGTGTCTGGCCCGGTGCGGCAACATGCGGGGAGATACCCACAGGGATAATAAACCTATGCAGCAGGTATTTGAAAAGAATGGTTTCAAACGCTGCGGAACTGTATACATGGAAGATGGAACACCGAGGATCGCATATCAGAAGGAGTTATGATCATGAAAAATGCTGTGCTTACGACGGAGCGTCTTGTGCTCAGGGAATTGTGCAGGGAAGACCAGGCAGCTCTGAACAAAATGCTGCAGGACCCGGAAGTGATGTATGCCTATGCCCATGCTTTTTCCGATGAGGAGGCAGAGGAGTGGCTGGAAAGGCAGCTTGCCCGTTACAGGCAGTATGGTTTTGGCCTGTGGGCAGTTATATCGAAAGAGACAGGAGAATTGATCGGCCAGTGCGGCCTTACCATGCAGGAATGCGGGGAAGAACAGGTGCTGGAGGTTGGATATCTGTTCTGTAAAGAATTCTGGCACCACGGCTACGCTGCGGAAGCTGCCAGGGCCTGCAGGGATTACGCGTTTGAGACATTAAAGGCTGATAAAGTCTATTCTATTATCCGGGATAACAATACGTCGTCCCGGAATGTGGCCAGAAGAAACGGCATGAAGATAACAGGTTCCTTTGTGAAGCATTACTATGGGCTCGACATGCCCCATGATCTGTTTTGCATTACAAGAGAAGAATACGAGGCAATGGAGAAATAAGAGATGAAAAATGTATTATGCTATGGAGATTCCAATACCCACGGATATGACGGCGTGACCGGGGGCCGTTTTCCCTGGGGCGTGCGCTGGACCAGTCTGGTGCAGGAGGCCCTGAAGGAGGAACAGGTTCGAATCATCGAGGAAGGACAGAATGGAAGGACGACCGTCTGGGATGATCCCATTGAAGGGATGAAAAGCGGGCTGAAATATCTGATTCCCTGTCTGGAAAGCCACAGTCCTCTGGATGTGGTGGTGCTGATGCTGGGGACAAATGATATAAAACAGCGGTTTTCCCTGTCTGCGTCCGATGTGGCAGCAGGAGCGGAGACTTTGGTGAAGACCATAAAGATGTATTTCCGGGAGAACCGGGAGCCGGTGCCGGAGATCCTGCTGGTATCCCCTCTTAAGATCCGGGAGGAGATCGTGGACCACAAATTCTCCCCCATGTTCGGCGGAGAGCGGGCAGTGAAGATCTCCGAAGAGCTGGCCGGATATTACAGGGAGACAGCGAAGCGGCAGGGCTGCGCCTTTTTGGATGCGGCGTCTGTGACTATGCCCGGTGCGGAGGATTCTGTCCATCTGGACCCTGAGGGACACAGAGTTTTTGCGGAGGCTGTGACAGAAAAATTAAGGGAGATTTTAAGGGAAAGGAAGGAAATAAATTGAATCGTTTAGGGAGAAATGATGTCTGCTGGTGCGGCAGCGGGAAAAAATATAAAAAATGCCACGGGCCTTTTGATGATAAGCTGATTCATCTGCAGTCCCAGGGGCGAATCGTCCCGAAGCGGGAGATCATTAAAACACCGGAGCAGATTGCCGGGATCAGGAAGAGCGCTGAGATCAATGTTGCCATTCTGGATTATGTTGCAGAGCATATCAAAGAGGGAATATCTACAGCCGAAATTGACCGCTGGGTATATGACATCACCGCAAAGGCAGGGGCAGTGCCGGCCCCTCTCGGCTATGAAGGATTTCCAAAGAGCGTCTGCACCTCCATTGACAATCAGGTGTGTCATGGCATTCCCTCAGAAGAGATCATTCTTAAGGAGGGGGATATCATCAATGTGGATGTGTCCACGATTTTGAACGGCTATTACTCTGACTCCTCCAGAATGTTCTGTATCGGTGACGTGGGGGAGGAGAAGGAGCGCCTTGTGCGTGTCACAAAAGAGTGTGTGGAAAAGGGACTGGAGCAGGTAAGGCCCTGGGGTTTTCTGGGGGATATGAGCCAGGCAGTCCATGAGCATGCAGAGAAAAACGGTTACAGCGTAGTGAAGGAAATCGGAGGGCACGGTATTGGCCTGGATTTCCATGAGGACCCATGGGTTGGGTATATCGGCAGGGCCGATACAGGCATGGTGATGGCGCCGGGACTTATGTTCACCATAGAACCTATGGTCAATATGGGCGCCAGTGATATCTTTATTGATGACGAAGACGGCTGGACTGTTTATACAGAGGACGGACTGCCCTCCGCCCAGTGGGAGATCATGGTGCTTGTGACAGAGAACGGACCGGAGGTCCTGGCATGGTAAAGACCTCCGGGAAAAGTGTAAAGATTTATCATCTTACGGAGAACGGACTGGACATCCAGGTCACAAAAAAAGCCATCCGCAATATGTATCTGCGCGTGGGCGCGGACGGGAGCGTTCGTGTATCCGCACCGCTTCGGATGCCGGAACATGATATCAGACGTTTCATCCGGGAGAGAAGTGACTGGATCGAAGCAAAACGGCAGGGAAAAAGAAAGAGTCCGCAGCCCTGGGAATTATATGAAGGCCCGGAGCGGGAGGAAAAGAAGCGGGAGTGCAGAACACGTCTGGAGGAAATACTGCCTCAGGTCATACAGGAGTGTGAAGAGAGAGTGGGTGTCCACGCCGAGGAGTGGCGCCTGCGGGATATGAAAACCAGGTGGGGTACCTGCAATGTGGAGAAAAGGAGGATCTGGCTCAATGTCTGGCTGGGGGAATATCCCAGGGAATGTCTGGAATATGTGGTCACCCATGAGCTGGTCCACCTTTTAGAACGGGGACACAACCGGATTTTTTATGGATATATGGATGCGTTCTGCCCCCGGTGGAAAAGTGTGAAAACCCGCTTAAACAGCGGGGTGCAACCGTAAGTTTACATGGATTTCCTCAAAAGCAACAGGAAATTGGTAGTGTTTACATGAACGCAATTCTATAATGATTCCAAAATCAAGATTAAGAAATGGAGGAAATCATTATGAGTTTTGGAGAGAATCTGCAGTATTACAGGAAGAGGGAGGAGATCACACAGGAACAGCTTGCAGAGAAGATGGAGGTGTCCAGACAGACAATTTCCAAATGGGAAGCAGGCACTTCTTATCCTGAGATGGAAAAAATCCTGCAGCTCTGTGATCTGTTTTCCTGCAGTATGGATACCCTTATGCGGGGAGACGCACAAGCGGAGCGTGTAGAAGATTCCTCAAAATATGAAGAGCACATGAACAGCTTTGGAAAAGCAGTTACTTTATGTGTGGGATTACTGATAATAGGAGGTGCCTTCACCACTCTTTTTGAGGGGATGGAAGGTTTTATGAAAAATCTGCAGGATATTGTGATGCTGCCCTTTGTGATCGTAGCTGTACTGACGGTGGTGGTTGCAGGAATCCGGCACAGCGATTTTACAAAAAAGCATCCTTACATCCAGCCCTTCTATACGGAGGAGGAGACAGACCGGTTTAACCGCGTCTTTTCAGTGAGGATCGCAGCAGGTATCGGGATCATTCTGATGAGTATTGTGGCAGATGAACTGCAGAAGTTTCTGCCTGCGCCTTTTGGGGTGGAGGCATCCGCATTTTACAGCTTTGTGATGCTTCTCATGGTCAGTGTGGGTGTTATGCTTCTGGTCCATACAGGCCTTGCAAAAAGCAAATATAATATAGAGGAGTACAATAAAGAGCATGATCCGCTGTACCGTGAGCGTCTGACACCGGAGCAGCTGCGTATGCTGGATGAGGAAAGCCATATGCCGCTGGCTGCCAAATGGTCAGCCTGCATCATGATCGTGACAACGGCAGTTTTCCTGCTCTGGAGTTTTTTGCAGAATGCCTGGCAGGTGAGCTGGGTCCTATTCCCGGTAGGCGGCCTGTTCTGCGGAATCGCTTATATTGTGCTGGGACAGAAAAAATAGAGAAAATGGAGGAAGACACACATGAGTCTTGCAATTGCGACACTGAAGAAGGGGGAGGGACGTTCCCTGAAAGCGGGAGGTCCGTGGGTATATGACAATGAGATCGCCAGTATCCTGGGAAGTTTTGAGAATGGGGATATGGTGATCGTTCACGATTTTGACGGCTATCCCCTGGGCAGAGGATTTATCAATACCAACTCCAAAATCAGAATCCGTATGATGACAAGGAAGTCAGAGCAGGAAATAGATGAGGAATTTCTGAGGAAACGGGTGAGGGATGCCTGGGAATACAGGAAAAAAACAGTGGATACAAGCAGCTGCCGTGTGATCTTCGGTGAGGCGGATTTTCTGCCGGGACTTGTTGTGGATAAATTCTCTGATGTGCTGGTGGTACAGTCACTGGCACTTGGGATTGACAGGCTGAAGGGGAAGATACTGGAACTTCTGAAGGAGGAGATGGCCCGGGACGGTGTGGTGATCCGCGGTGTTTACGAGCGGAGTGACGCCAAGGTGCGAAGACAGGAAGGGATGGAACTGGTAAAAGGATTTATCGGGGAACCCTTTGATACAAAGGTGGAGATTTGCGAGAACGGCGTGAAGTATCTGGTGGATGTGGAAGACGGACAGAAGACCGGATTTTTCCTGGACCAGAAGTACAACAGACTGGCGATCCAGAGATTATGCAGGGATGCAGAGGTGCTGGATTGTTTCACGCATACAGGGTCATTTGCACTGAATGCAGGGATTGCAGGGGCAAAGAGCGTGCTGGGCGTGGATGCCTCAGAACTGGCTGTTGAGCAGGCAAGGGAAAATGCTGCGCTGAACGGGTTGTCAGAGACTGTAAAATTTGTGTGTGAGGATGTGTTTGAGCTGCTTCCCAGGCTGGAGGAGCAGGGGAAGAAGTTCGATGTGGTAATACTGGACCCGCCGGCGTTTACCAAATCGCGGAATTCTGTAAAGAACGCTGTGAAGGGGTATCGGGAAATCAATCTGCGGGCTATGAAGCTTGTGAAGGACGGGGGATTTTTGGCTACCTGTTCCTGTTCGCATTTTATGTCCTATGAGATGTTTACACAGACCATCGGGCAGGCGGCAAGAAATGTGCACAAAAGACTGCGGCAGGTGGAGTACCGGACACAGGCAGCAGATCATCCGATTCTTTGGGCCGCGGAGGAGTCTTATTATTTGAAATTCTATATTTTTCAGGTGTGTGAGGGATAAAAAGAAACGGACAGCAGACTATGCAGAGGGCCAGTCAGATATGGCTGGCCTGTTGGTACCGGCGCGGAGGGGCGCAGCGTATATTAGTGGGGATTTGCTTTTGCGGTAAAGCTGTCATTTTTGATCTTTTGCTCAAAATCCGCTATGGATTCTGCTCTGGCTGCAAAAATTGTCAAAAAAGCGTTGACAAGGGGAGAATTCCGTGATAATGTTTAAATTGCTTATATGACTGACGGAAGTGGAATGAACCACAGGGAGTATAAGTGTTGGAAGCCGACCGTCTGGGCAAGTATGTTCAGAGTGTGGGCTTTTTTTGTTGTTATGAAAAGTTGTCGGTTGGTCGGCAGCAGTTTATTATGGTCAAAATGAGAAGGAGAAGGAATTCATGAAAATGTTATCACTTGAAAATGAATTGAGAGAAAATGCGTACCCGGGCAGGGGAATTGTTATTGGTAAGTCTGAGGATGGAACAAAGGCAGTTACTGCATATTTTATCATGGGCAGAAGTGAGAACAGCAGAAACCGTGTGTTCGTTGAAGAGGGAGAGGGTATCCGCACCCAGGCATTTGACCCGTCTAAGCTGACTGATCCCAGCCTGATTATATATGCACCGGTACGTGTGATCGGAAATAAGACGATTGTCACCAACGGTGACCAGACAGACACTGTCTATGAAGGTATGGAAAAGGGAATCTCCTTTGAGCAGTCCCTGAGAACTCGTGAATTTGAGCCGGACGGCCCTAATTATACACCGAGAATCTCCGGTATCATGCAGGTGGAGAACGGCACATACCACTATGCCATGTCTATTTTAAAGAGCAATAACGGCAATCCTGAGAGCTGCTGCCGTTATACATTTACCTATGAAAACCCGGTTAACGGAGAGGGACATTTCATTCATACTTATATGCATGACGGCAATCCGCTGCCGAGTTTTGAGGGAGAACCGAAGCTGGTGGGAGTTCCCAATGATATCGATGCATTCACAAAAGATGTGTGGGAGAGCCTGAATGAGGACAATAAAGTATCTCTGTTTGTACGTTATATAGATATCGCAACCGGTGAGTATGAAACCAGGATCGTGAATAAAAATAAATAATAGAAAAGCATAAAGGAGAATCGGAATATGAAAGAATTAGCGTTAAAGTACGGATGTAATCCGAACCAGAAACCTTCCAGAATCTATGTGGCTGACGGCAGCGAGCTTCCTATCGAAGTTTTAAGCGGCAAGCCGGGATATATTAATTTCCTGGATGCTTTTAATGGCTGGCAGTTGGTGAAAGAGCTGAAAAAAGCCACAGGGCTTCCGGCAGCGACTTCCTTTAAACATGTGTCTCCGGCAGGCGCGGCAGTGGGACTTCCTATGACAGATGTGCTGAAAAAAATCTACTGGGTAGACGATATGGGCGAGTTATCACCGCTGGCATGTGCCTATGCGAGAGCAAGGGGCGCTGACAGAATGTCCTCCTTCGGAGATTTTATCTCCCTGTCTGATGTGTGTGATAAAGACACAGCAATGCTGATCAAGAGAGAGGTTTCCGACGGTGTTATCGCTCCCGGATATACCGATGAGGCACTGGAAATCCTGAAACAGAAAAAGAACGGCAACTACAATGTGATCAAGATCGACCCGGATTACCAGCCGGCTCCGCTGGAGCATAAAGAGGTATTCGGCATCACATTTGAACAGGGAAGACAGGAGCTTTCCATTGATGATGAGCTGCTTTCCAATATTGTGACAGAGAATAAAGAGATTCCTGCAAATGCGCTGATGGACCTGAAGATCTCTCTGATCACACTGAAATATACACAGTCAAATTCCGTCTGTTTCGTAAAAGACGGACAGGCGATCGGTATCGGCGCAGGCCAGCAGTCACGTGTACACTGTACCCGTCTGGCAGGCCAGAAGGCTGATAACTGGTGGCTGAGACAGTGCCCGAAGGTACTGGATCTGCCGTTTATCGACGGTATCCGCCGTGCTGACAGAGACAATGCCATTGATGTTTACATCGGTGAGGAATATATGGATGTTCTGGCTGACGGAGCATGGGAAAAAATCTTCAAAGAGAAACCGGAAGTGTTCACACGTGAGGAAAAACGCGCATGGCTGGACAAGCTGACAGATGTTACATTAGGTTCTGATGCTTTCTTCCCGTTCTCAGACAATATCGAGCGCGCTTACAAGAGCGGCGTAAAATACATCGCAGAGCCGGGCGGCTCCGTACGCGATGACGCAGTCATTGAGTGCTGCAATAAGTACAATATGGCGATGGCATTTACAGGCATTCGTCTGTTCCATCACTAATTGATTTCGCCTCCGCTTTGGGGCAGAGATAAGACCGGAATTTCCGGTTTTATCCCTGCCTCTTTTTTTATTATGGAAGAAATCGGAATAAAAAAATTCAAAGAAATTTGAAGGAAAAAGACATGAATTTCACTTGTGATATATACGTTTCTGACTTATAATGAAGTCACATAATGTACATTCATAAGAGGAGGAAAACAAGAGATGGAAGGCATGATGAAAGTAGCAATAATGACGGATATCCAGAAGATGGATTTTGAAGAAAGACCCATCCCCCAGCCAAAGGACGACGAGGTTTTGGTAAAGCTGGATTATGTGGGAATCTGCGGTTCTGACCTGCACTATTATGAGACAGGGGCAATCGGGGATTACGTGGTAAAACCGCCTTTCGTACTGGGCCATGAGCCGGGCGGAGTTGTAGTGGAAGTCGGTAAGGATGTTAAGCATCTGCAGGTTGGTGACCGTGTGGCACTGGAGCCGGGAAAAACCTGCGGACAGTGTGAATTCTGCAAGGAAGGCAAGTATAATCTCTGCCCAGACGTGGTATTCTTTGCAACTCCGCCGGTTGACGGTGTGTTCCAGGAATACGTTGCCCATGAGGCAAATCTCTGCTTCAAGCTGCCGGACAATGTCAGCACTCTGGAGGGCGCTCTGATCGAGCCTCTGGCAGTCGGATTCCATGCTGCGATCCAGGGAGATGCTCATCTGGGACAGAAGGCTGTTGTCATGGGCGCAGGCTGTATCGGTCTGGTCTCCATGATGGCTTTAAAGGCCAGAGGTGTCAGCGAAGTTTATGTTGTGGACGTGATGGATAAACGTCTGGAAAAAGCCATGGAGCTGGGTGCCACAGGCGTCATTAACGGTGCAAAAGAGGATGTTGTGGCTAAGGTCAAAGAGCTGACCGGCGGCAGAGGAACCGATGTGGTGATCGAGACTGCAGGCGCGGAAGTGACCTCCAGACAGGCGATCCTTATGGCAAGAAAAGGCTCTACCATTGTGTTCGTGGGATACAGCAGGACAGGGGAAGTGACCCTGCCTATGAGCATTGCCCTTGATAAGGAGCTGACCTTTAAGACCGTATTCCGCTATCGTCATATCTATCCTATGGCGATCCAGGCAGTTGCGGACGGCAAGATCAATCTGAAAGGTATTGTGACAGATGAATTCCCGCTGGATGAAGCGGACAAGGCTATGGAGTTCTCTATGAACAACAAGGCGGATATTGTGAAAGCAGTTATTAAGATTCATGAATAAATAATTAGATAGAAGAGGAGAGCCTCACTGGCAGCGAAATGCCGGTGAGGCTTTTTCTGTGCCGGGAAATCAGGGAGGCGGGACAGAAAAAAGAGGGATTTTATTAGTAAATTGAAAGAAATCATATGAAACTCATGAAACAAAAGTGAAATAAATGAAACAATATTGACATTTTACATGGCTGTTTCTATAATAAGTCTCATAAAGTTGGTTGAAAAGCACAAGGGAAGGGTAGAAAATACTGGAAAACATTGTAAAGTGCACAAAAGAGAGGTGATGTAAATGGGGCAACCATAAGAGATGTGGCGAAAAGAGCAGGAGTATCACCGGCCACTGTTTCAAGATATTTTCACGGGAAGAACATTGTGACAACAGAGGCGGCAAAGCGGATTGAGGAGGCTGTCCGGGAGCTTGCATATACACCTGTGTATAAGCAGAAAAACCCCGGTGTCATAGCTGTTCTGATTCCGAACCTGAAGCTGGCGTATTTCAGCGAGGTGCTGAGAGAGCTGCTGGAGGCCGTGCCGAGATACGGATACAGGATGGTATTTATCCCTGTTACGGAACAGGGGGAGGCATACAAACAATTTTTTAAAGAGCTGGATATTACGGGAGTTATCTATCTGGAGGAAAATGCAGACCAGGATATGCTGAATTACATAGCAGCCAAGAATATCAAGACGGTCATGTTCGGTGCGATCAGTGCTGACAAGAGATGTAAGATGATCCATATCAATGATTTGGCAGCCGCCCATGAGGGAGCCAGATATCTGCTTAACCTGCAGCACGAACAGATTTTGATCTTATCCGATTATCCGAAAAGCATCAGTTCCGGATTTCAGCGTATTACAGGATGCAAAAGAGCTTTTGAGGAATTCGGTCTGGAGTTTGATGAGAATAAGGTGAAATATGGTGAGCTGACATATGACAGCGGTTACCGGATGACTGCACAGGCCATCAGAGAAGGGATCACTTTTACGGCTGCCTTTGCTTTCAGCGATGAAGCAGCCCTGGGTGTGATCAGTGCGCTGTCTGAGGTGGGACTGAAAGTTCCGGAGGACGTATCTGTGATGGGATTTGACGGAATCAGCTTATCCAGACAGGTGACACCGAAACTGACTACCATCAGCCAGCCTATTAAAAAAATGATAGAACAGACACTGGATACGTTCCAGAATCAGAAAAAGGAAGAAAATATAGAGATCACACTGCCCTATCGGCTGGAACAGGGAGAAACCTGTGTTGTCAACCAGAAAAGTAAAGCAATATCAAAGGAAACTGTAAACAGGAAATAAAAATACGGAAAGATGAAAGGTATGGAGGTACAAAATGAAAAAAGGAATGTGTATGATGCTGACACTCTTAATGGCAGGTTCTCTGGCAGCCTGCGGAAACTCCCAGGCAGATGCAGGTAAAGACGAGGCAAAAAAGGATAACAGCTCAGAGAAGACAAAAATCTCATTTGCACTCTGGGATGAAGTGCAGAAACCGGTGTTTGATGAGATCGTAGAGAAATTCGAGACAGAAAATCCTGATATTGATGTGGAACTGCAGCTGACGCCGTGGTCACAGTATTGGACAAAGCTGGATGCAGCCATGGGCTCCGACAGTGCAGCAGATGTTTTCTGGATGAATACATATCTTCCCAAATACGCAGAGGCCGGTGTTCTGGAACCCCTGGACGAATACATTGAGAAGGATAAGGTAAATATGGATGACTATGTAAGTGTTGTAAAAGATGCTTACAATTACAATGATGTGCAATACTGTATGCCGAAGGGAATGGACACTGTACAGGTCTTCTACAACAAAGGTATTTTTGAAAAATACGGTGTGGAGGAACCACAGGCAGGGTGGACCTGGGAGGATATGAAGAATCTGGCAGGACAGTTAAAAGCTAAGATTGAAGAAGCAGGCTCCGATGAATACCCGATTTTGATGGAACTGGATCCACAGCCGTCTTTCTTTAATTTTATCAACCAGTCAGGCGGTTATGTTTTGAGTGATGATATGAAGAAAGCAGGTTTTGACCAGGAGGGAACCGTAAAAGCATATATAGATATGGTATCACTGATGGATGAAGGCCTGATGCCGGGAAGTGAAGTGCTCTCCGATACGAAGGGAACAGATCTGTTCCTGTCCCAGAAGGGGGCCATCCTTTTCATGGGCTCCTGGAAAACAGCAGTCATTGACGAAGCAAGCTTTGCAGAGCAGGTGGGAACCATTGCCATGCCCGCAAAGGAAAGCGGAAATCAGAGTGTCATCGGCGGCCTTGGATATGCAGTCAATTCCAGCAGCAAAGATAAAGATGCAGCGTGGAAACTGGTGAAATATCTGGCAGGAGAAGAGTCCAATAAGATGCAGGCAGAGGCGAAGATTGATGTCCCTGCACTGATCAGCGCACAGCAGTATTACAAAGCAGAGCATGTAGATGTAAATGTCATATTCGATGTGGCTGAGACAGGATTCCCCTTCCCGACATCATCCAGCGTGGCAGAATGGCTTCCCACTGTAAATGAAATCTCAGCAAAGATTTTTGCAAAGGAACTGACTCCGGAAGAGGGATGTAAACAGATGCAGGAAGCAACACAGAGCGCATTGGACAGTGAATCATAAAACGGGATGGAAGTGCTGCACAGAACGAATCTGCAGCACTTCCGTTTTTAAAACGACAGGAGAGGGTGTTTGATGAAAAGACAGAAAAAGGGTTCCCTGAGGCGCCGGGAGATAATAGCAGGATACCTGATGATTGCGCCGCTGATGGCAGGGGTGATCGTGTTTTTTATCGGGGCGTTTTTTCAGAACGTTTATTACAGCTTTACAAACAAGTCCAGTTTCGGAATACCTAAGTTTGTGGGCATGGAGAATTATGTGAAGCTATTCCAGGATGACGCATTTTATCAGGCGTTTATCAATACCATCCTGTATGTGGTCATCTGCGTGCCGCTGGTGGTGATACTGGCTGTGTTATTGGCTGTTCTGCTCAATTCCAAGGTAAAGGGAATCGGAGCCTTCCGGGTCTGTATCTTCCTGCCGGCCGTAACGCTGCCGGCTGCGATCGGACTCTTATGGAAGTGGCTGATGAATTATAAATTCGGTATTTTCAATGAGATACTGGGAAAATTCGGCGTGGAGCCGGTGGCCTGGCTGTCGGATTCCCGGATCGTGTTGTTTTCTATTTCCATAGTATTTATCTGGGCCAGCGTGGCATATCAGGTGATCGTGCTGCTGGCCGGACTGCAGGGGATTCCGGTATGCTACAGGGAAGCCGCTGAAATTGACGGGGCAAATGGAGTGCAGAGGTTTTTTAAGATCACACTGCCGCTGCTGTCCCCATCCATTTTCTTTGTGTGCGTCACAACAGTCATAAATGTTTTTCAGATCTTTGATTTTATCTATCTGATGATCCCCCAGGGAAGCAGCGGAACGGAGGCATCCAGGTCTCTGGTCACTTATTTCTTTGAGCAGTCCTTTGTAAAGTTCCATAAGGGCTATGGGGCGGCGATCAGCCTGATGCTGTTTCTCCTGATTCTGGCAATTACTGCGGTGCAGATGATATGCCAGAAAAAACTGGTATTTTATGATGATTGATGCGCAGCAGGACGCGGAAAGGAGAATGGAATGATGAAAAAAAGAAAATGGCCGGTGTATCTGCTGCTTATCCTGTGTGCGGTTGTGACGGTGGGTCCGTTTCTATGGATGATCTTGACTTCCTTTAAGTCATACGAGGAGAGCATTCAGATACCGCCTACGATTTTTCCGGAAGTTTTTACCGTGGGAAGTTACCGGGAAGTGGTAGATAAATTTCCGTTTTTTGATTTTTATGTGAATACGTTTTTAGTTCTTTTATTTACCATAGGGATAGAGCTGCTGATCTGCTCCATGGCCGCCTATGCGTTTGCCAGGCTGCATTTTCCGGGCAGGGATGTGATCTTTATCGTGCTTTTGGCGCTCTTAATGGTTCCGGGACAGATATTTCTGGTGCCCAATTATGACATTATGGTGAAGCTGCATCTGGCCGATACCGTGACGGCCCTGTGGCTTCCGAAGATATTCAGCGCATTCGGAACATTTATGCTGAGGGAATTTTTTAAAGGGCTTCCCAGGAGCCTGGATGAGGCGGCTATGCTGGACGGCTGCGGATTTTTCCAGATTTATTACAGGATCTTACTGCCGCTTTTAAAACCTGCGCTGTCATCTCTGGCAATACTGACTGCGATCTCCACATTCAAGGATTTGATGTGGCCGCTGATCGTGAATAACTCTATGGATAAGATGACTTTGTCAGCCGGGCTGGCTATGTTGATCGGGGAACATACAACTTATTATCCTCAGGTCATGGCAGGCGGCATTATCGCCATACTGCCCATGATCATAATTTTCTTCCTCTTCCAGAAACAGTTTGTGGAGGGGATTGCCACAACAGGCGTAAAACAGTAAAGGAGGCAATGAAATGATAGATATCTTGGCAGTCTGCGCACATCCGGATGACCTGGAGGTCTGCGCAGCGGGTATCTTTGCAAAGGCAAAGAAAGAGGGACTGAAAACAGGTCTTGTGATTTTTACAAGAGGAGAATCAGGAGGTTATGCACAGAAGTGCGTGAGAGAAGAGGAGGCGGAAAAAGCAGCCGCCATACTGCAGCTTGACTATTTTGCCATGCTGGATTTTCCGGATGCCGGCATGTATTTTTCTAAGGAAGCAGTGGACGCTCTGATACCGCATCTGCGGAAATGCTCACCGCGGTTTGTTCTCACACTTTTAGAGGAGGATTATCATCCCGACCACACAGCCGTGTCAAAAATAACAAAGGCAGCCTGCTTTACAGCGGGACTGAAAAAATATGCGGATGACGATACGGACTGGCATTATGATGCCCTTCTCTTTTTCGGGGCGGACAACAGGACCAACCGGCGCAGGCCTGATATCTATGTGGATATCACGGATGTCATAGAGATAAAGAAACGTGCCTGTACGGCACACAGCTCCCAGGATGTGCTGCCTTATGCTATGAGCCTTGCCAGGGAATACGGGAGAGATGCAAGGACAGAGTATGCGGAGGGCCTGTTTTTAGGGCACAGTATTACAGTGGACAGTCTCTCAAATCTTATGAGAAAAAAATCTGGAGAATAGGCAGACGCTTCGGGGAGGTGTTCAGAGTGAAAATTGATTTTTACCAAAAGGTCCGGGAGGCAGAAGCAGAGATAAAAAGCTATTACATCCATCTCCACAGACATCCGGAACTCTCGGGACAGGAATATAAAACACAGGAATGGATTCTCGGACAACTGAAAAAATGGAAGGTAGAGTGCAGGCCCTGTGCAGATACAGGAGTATACGCAGTCATCAAAAGCGGGAGGCCCGGGCATACCATTGCCCTCCGCGCGGATATGGATGCTCTGCCGGTGACGGAACAGACAGGTCTTGCCTGGCAGTCTGAGAATCCTGGGGTCATGCATGCCTGCGGGCACGATGTCCATATGGCTGTACTTCTTGGGTGTATCAGGCTTCTGCAGGAGTGCAGGGAGTGTCTGCACGGCAATGTGGTCTTTTTATTCCAGCCCTCCGAGGAACAGCAGGGAGGTGCCCGGCGTATGATCGAAGAGGGAGTCATGGATGAGCCAAAGCCGGAATTTACAGCTGCGTTTCATGTCTGGCCGCAGAGAGCAGGCAGCATAACCTGTATGCCGGGACCTGTTATGGCACAGCCCGATGCGTTCGGCATTGAGATAAAAGGAAAGGGAGGCCACGGGGCATCTCCCCATCTCTGCAGAAATCCCATTCCCGCCATGGCTGCACTGGTAAATGCCATTGGTAATATTACAGCCGATACGGTATCTGCCCAGGAGGCAGCAGTGGTGAACATCTGCCGGATACAATGCGGAGAGAAATATAATGTTGTAGCAGAGACCGGATATCTGGAAGGCACCATCAGGACCTATGACCCGGATGTGAGGGAGAAAATCATACACCGCCTGGAAAGACTGACAAAATCCATAGCAGAAGCCTGGGAAATGGAAGGGACGTACCATATGAGTTCCGGTTATCCTGCAACGGTCAATGACAAAACAGCAGCACACTGGGCGGCCCGCGTGCTCAAGGAGAAGCTGCAGGAGGCGGAGATCCTCACAGAGGGAGAACCGGCTATGCTGGGAGAGGATTTTTCATATTTCGGCGCCCGGTGCCCGTCCCTGTTTCTGCGGCTGGGCTGCTGGCGAAAAGAAGAGGCAAAGCAGTATCCTCTTCACAGCAGTTGTTTTGAGATTGATGAATCCATATTGGCGGAAGGCACGGCTGCATTCTGTGTTCTGGCATCCGAATTTGCAGAAAAGGGGTTTGAGACAGATGAAAACCATTGAGATGATATACAGAGTTACATGCAGATACTGCAGACAGGCTTTTGGGCTGATGGAGGAACTGCGAAGGAGCAATGAAAAATATGAAAAGATCGAGATACGCTTTCTGGATACAGAGCGGGACAGAGAACTGCCTGCAGGCAGGAAATTCACTTATGTACCCTGCTTTTATATAGATGGCGAAATGGTTATGGAAGGGGTACCGACAAAGGAGAAAATAGAGGCGGTCTTCATACAGGCGCTTCAGGATACAGAAAGCAGAGAAAGAAGGGACAGAACCTGCAATAAACTGCTGAGAGAGGAAATCATGCTGGCTCTTGGATGTACGGAGCCGGGAACCATTGCCTATGCGGCGGCCTGTGCCAAAGAGATTCTGGGTGACATTCCGGAATATATGGAGATATGGGTCAGCGGCAATATATTAAAAAATGTAAAAAGTGTGATCATACCCAACACCGGAAACCTGAAGGGGGTAGCAGAAGCTGCCTTCTGTGGAATCGTGGGGGGAAATCCAAAACGCAAACTGGAGGTACTGAACACACTCACCGCCAATGACGCAGACACAGTGAGAAAGCTGGTGCGGGAGGAGAGTACATACAGTATCCATCTGGCAGAGATGGAGGAACCTCTGTATGTGCGTATTGACCTGCGAAAAGGGGAACATACCGCTTTGGTGGAGATCCAGAAAAGCCATATCCATATAACAAAAGTACAGAAAGACGGCAGAGATATCACAAAGCAGTATCAGCGCCGGGAGTGCGTTGGCAGCACACAGACAAATGAGGATGATCTGAAATTAAAAGATATATATGAGTTTGCAGGTGAGACCGGTACAGCAGAATTAAAGGATATTCTGGATATGCAGATCGCCTGCAACCGGAAAATAGCGGAAGAAGGAATGAAAAACGATTATGGGGCAAAGGTGGGGAAAAATCTTCTGCGTTTATACAAAGAGGAAGACGCTGCAGTGCTGGCAGCTTATGCGGCAGCCGGAAGTGATGCCAGAATGGGCGGAAGCGTTCTGCCTGTAGTGGCAAACTGCGGAAGCGGAAACCAGGGAATCACCATTGCGGTCCCCATATCTATCTATGCGGAAAAAAAGGATAAGAGCCGGGAGGCATTGCACCGTGCAATGATCTTTGCAAATCTTATTTCTATTTATATAAAACGTGGAATCGGGAAGCTCTCTGCTTACTGCGGGGCAGTCAATGCCGGATGTGCCGCAGTCTGCGGCATCGCATATCTGGATCAGGCGCCGCTTGCTGTGATGGAGGATATTATCACAAATACACTGGCTACCATATCAGGCATGCTCTGTGATGGCGCAAAGCCCTCCTGTGCCGCAAAAATCGCCATGTCTGTGGAAACAGGCCTTCTGGCCTATGAGATGGCGAAAAACCAGTGCCGCTTTATGGAGGGAGAGGGTATTGTGGGTAAAAATGCAGACGAGACCATTGAGGCAGTGGGCAGAATCGGAAAAGACGGCATGAGAGAGACGGACAGCAAGATTTTGGAAATTATGATGGGAAACTGAAGGAGGAAGGCTTATGAAGTTAACAGTCATTGGCGGATGCGGTTCACGCAGTCTGATGCTGGCAAAATGTCTGGCACAACAGGCGGAAAGCCTTGGCATAACAGAGGTTGTTTTTATGGATACGGATCAAGAGCGGGTCAGGGTTTTCGGCTCAATGGTAAAGGAGGTCTTTGCCAGGACAGCGCCTTCCGTACATTATGTGTGCACAACAGATGAAAAGGAGGCTGTGTGGGAGGCGGATTTTATCATCACCACCATCCGCGCGGGAAAAGAGGAAAGCCGTATCATAGATGAGCGGGTAGCGCTGAAGCATGGAGTGATAGGACAGGAGACAACCGGGGTAGGCGGGTTTGCCATGGCCCTTCGCTCCATTCCCACCCTGCTGCACTATTGTGAACTGATCCGCAGATATGCTGCCCCTAATGTGATGGTATTTAACTTTACCAATCCTGCAGGGCTTGTGACACAGGCTTTAAGAGATCAGGGATATTCCTTTGTGTATGGAATCTGCGATGCTCCCTCCGGGTTTATGCGGCAGGTGGCCGGGCTTTACAAGGCCGAGGCTTCGGATTTTCAGGTGCATCTCATAGGTCTGAACCATTTATCTTATTTTACCAGTGTAAAAAAAGAGAACAGGGAGATGCTCCCGGAGATATTAAAGGATCCCAGGCTCTATGAGCAGACGGACATGCGGTATTTTGAACCGAAGCTGGCACAGCACATGGGGTGCATGCTCAATGAATATCTCTATTATTTCTATTACAGGGAAAAGGCACTGCAGAATATACAGAAGACCGGCGAGACCAGGGGCGAAAGGATCAAGAGGATCAATGACTGTATGCTGCAGGAGCTGGGCCGGTATGATGCCGGAAAAGATTTTGACAAAATGCTGGAAATATACCGTGATCATACATATACGAGAGAGAGCAATTATATGCAGGGCGAGACATCTGTGGCGAGGGATGATGCCTGTATTCCGAAATTTGATCTGAATACAAAAGATGAAGGCGGATATGCAGGGGTAGCCTTGGCACTTATGCGGGCTAAAATCACAGGGAAAGAGGGAGAGATGATTCTCTGTATGCCCAACCAGGGAACTGTGGACTGGTTAAAGGATACGGATGTGATTGAAGTATCCTGTCATATTTCAAAAGCAGGGGCAGTGCCGAAACCCGGGCCGTATACTCTGCCCCAAAGCGCAAAGCAGCTCATCTGTGCAGTCAAGTATTATGAGAGAACAGCTGCCCAGGCCATAGTGGAACGCAATGCAAAGAAGGCCATAGATGCCCTTATGGTGAACCCTCTGGTGAATTCCTATTCCCTGGCAGAGGAACTGCTCAGGGAGTATCTGGAGATTTATGAGGAGTATACAGGAGGATGGAAGGTATGAACAGTGTAGGGGGATTTGGAATCGCCAATGTGGATATTATTTTCGGAAACGCCCGCAGAATGCCAAAGCTTGGGGAGGAGGTATACAGCGAGAGCTGTTCCAAACAGCTCGGAGGCGGAGCGGTGGCAACTCTTATCCAGTTGTCCAGGCTTGGCGTACCTGTAAAGCTGGCAACCTATATTGGAGAAGGGCCGCTGAGCAGATATCTGGTAAAAGAACTGGAGAAAGATAAGATCGAATACACCAATATGCTCTCCACGGATGAGGAGGACCCGGTTACCCTGAGCTGTGTGGTATCCTGTATGCAGGATCGGGGGATTGTCTCCTATAAGCCGGAGGAAGCGGCGTTTGCAGTGGAGAAAAAGAAAATATATGAGTTTTACGAAGGATGCCGGATCGCATTCCTTTCTCTTGAGCAGAAGGATCTGTGCAGGCCTCTGAAAGAGGCCGGATGTACTATTGTCCTGGATTCCGCGTGGAGTGACATGCTGAGCCTGGAGTGGTATTATGATGCTTTTCCGTATGTGGATTATTTTATACCGAACTCCATGGAAGCCATGAAAATAACCGGGGCGGATACACCGGTACAGGCATTGGAAAGGCTGTCCGAGCATTTGAAAAATCCTATTGTAAAAAACGGAAACGCGGGCTGCCTGTATAAGGAAAACAAAGAACTCCATATCATAGAGCCGCTCCCGGTGAGACATGTGGATTCCACCGGGGCAGGGGATGCTTTTGCAGCCGGCTTTATGTACGGATTGTATTACGGATATGACCTGGGGGATTGCATACGGTTTGGAAATATCACGGGAGGAAATGCCGTGACAGAGATGGGGTGTCTGTCCGCGGAGATGGACGAGGAGAAGCTGCTGAAATATTTTTATGAGATATACGGCAGAGAAAAGAAGATCAGCTGAGAAAACTGCGGACAGGTATTGGGCCGGTTCTGTATCGTTTATGGTACAGAGCCGGCATTTTTTGCAAACAGGGCGTGGAGGACTGGAATATGTGGACAGTACATGCGTTGTGTGCTATCCTTTGAAAGGACTTAATTTTACATAAAAGGATGGGATAAAATATGAAAAAGGATTCAGCGGGAACTGTCCAGACCAGGGATGCTTTCCGTTCAAAATTTGGTTTTATTGTGGCATGTGTAGGTTCCGCGGTGGGGATGGGAAATATATGGATGTTTCCCTACCGGACCGGGCAGTACGGCGGTGCGGCTTTCCTGATTCCCTATTTCATTTTCGTGGCGATTCTCGGTTTCTCCGGTGTGGTGGGGGAGATGGCCTTTGGGCGCGCCATGGGGACCGGGCCTTTGGGGGCTTTTGGGAAAGTGATGGAGATGCGCGGATGGAAGGGCGGGAGGCTGATCGGCATGATCCCGGTCCTTGGCTCACTGGCCATCGGCATCGGTTACTCTGTGGTGGTTGGCTGGTTTCTGCGGTTTCTGTGGGGATCACTTTCAGGGAGTATGTTCCATGCCGCGGATGTCTCCGCTTATTTTGGGGAGATAGCAGGTGACTTTGGAAGCGTGGGATGGCATATGGCCGGACTGGCTGTGACATTCCTTATTATGGCTCTTGGTGTTTCCAAGGGAATCGAGAAGATGAACAAGATCATGATGCCTCTGTTTTTTGTATTCTTTTTGTTTCTCATGGTGCGCGTGCTGACACTGGGAAATGCGGGGGAAGGGTATAGGTATCTCTTTGTGCCGAAATGGGAATACCTGGCGCAGCCGAAAACATGGGTGTTTGCCCTTGGGCAGGCATTCTTTTCCTTATCTTTGGCAGGTTCCGGCACTCTGGTATACGGCAGCTACCTGTCAAAGGATGTGGATGTGGTGGGGAGCGCCAGAAATGTGGCATTTTTTGACACCTGCGCGGCAATCCTTGCAGGACTGGTGGTGATTCCCGCGGTCTTTGCCTTTGGGCTTGATGTATCCGCAGGACCGCCGCTCATGTTTATTACATTGCCGGAGGTGTTCCGGCAGATGCCGTTTGGAAAGGTATTCGCAGTGGTATTTTTTGTGGCTGTGTTGTTTGCGGCTGTGACTTCCCTGATGAATCTGTTTGAAACGCCTATCGAAGCGCTTCAGGCACAGTTTGGGCTTTCCAGGAAGATGGCGGTTGTCATTACTGCGTTTGCAGCGGCAGCCGTGGGTGTTTTTATTGAAAGCGCTGATATGGTCAGTGTCTGGATGGATGTGGTGTCCATCTATATCATTCCTTTGGGAGCGCTTTTGGCGGCGGTGATGTTTTTTTGGGTCGCACCCAGGGGATTTGCCAGGGAGCAGGTGCAGATGGGACGGGCCGGAAAGCTGGGAAAATGGTTTGAGCCTGCCACGAAATATCTCTTTGTGGGACTGACTTTTGTTGTATATATTTTAGGAATTTTTTACGGTGGCATCGGTTGATTTATGAATTTTGCAGGTTGAAGTGAAAAAGGGAATTTGTTATACTTAGTGGGACGAAAAAGGGAAACACTATAAGAAAAATTGACAGGAGAGGTAAAGGATGAGTATAAGAATCGGAATTTTAGGCTATGGTAATCTGGGACGCGGAGTGGAATGCGCAGTGAAGCAGAACCCGGATATGGAACTGGCTGCTGTTTTTACACGCCGTAATCCTGCAGATGTCCATATCATGACAGAGACTGCAAAGGTTTATCATGTGGATGAAGCTGTGAAGATGAAGGACGAGATCGACGTTCTGATCCTGTGCGGCGGAAGCGCGACGGATTTACCGAAGCAGACACCTGAGTTTGCACAGTATTTCAACGTGGTGGACAGCTTTGATACTCATGCAAAAATACCGGAGCATTTTGCGGATGTGGACGCAGCGGCAAAGAAGAGCGGGAAGATCGGCCTGATCTCTGTTGGCTGGGACCCGGGAATGTTCTCTTTGAACCGTCTGTATGCCAATGCCATTCTGCCGGAGGGAACGGATTACACGTTCTGGGGAAAAGGCGTCAGCCAGGGACATTCCGATGCAGTCAGAAGGATTGAGGGCGTTGTGGATGCAAGACAGTATACCATTCCTGTGGAAAAAGCGCTTACAGCAGTCAGAAACGGAGAGAACCCCACACTCACAACAGGTGAAAAGCATACCCGTGAGGTGTTCGTAGTTGCAGAAGAGGGCGCAGATAGAGAGAAGATTGAAAAAGAGATCAAGACCATGCCGAATTACTTTGACGAGTATGAGACAACCGTGCATTTTATCAGCGAAGAGCAGATGAAGGCAGAGCATGCAGGTCTTCCCCACGGTGGATTTGTGATCCGTACAGGAAAGACGGGATGGGAGAAGGAGCACAGTCATGTGATCGAATACAGCCTGAAGCTGGATTCCAACCCGGAGTTCACATCCTCTGTTATTGTGGCTTACGCAAGGGCGGCGTACCGTCTGAACAGGGAAGGACAGAGCGGATGCAGGACCGTCTTCGATATTGCACCGGCTTATTTAACTGTAAAATCTCCGGAGGAACTTCGGAAACACATGCTGTAAGGTCAGCAGATGAGGAAAAATGAAAGCGAATATTGATATAAAAAAAGAAGCTAAACGGGTAGTGTTTGGCCTTGCCGGAGCTATCATTATGGCTGTTAATATCAAGACATTTGTCAGAGCGGGAGGATTGTATCCGGGTGGTTTCAACGGGGTGACTTTGTTGATTCAGACTGTTTTTCAACGGTTTCTGGGAATTGCACTGCCGTTTACTCTGGTCAATCTGTTATTGAACGCTGTACCGACAATTGTATGTTTCAAAGCCATCGGTAAGAAATTCACTGTAAGTTCTGCGATGATCATAGTATTGACCAGTATTCTAACCGATATCATCCCCTCCCAGCCGATCACGCAGGACATTCTTTTGATCGCTGTATTCGGCGGGCTTTTAAATGGTTTTGCTGTGAGCCTTTGTTTAATGGGCGGAACCAGCGGCGGCGGTACTGATTTTATTGCTATTTATTTTGCGGAAAAGAAAAATAAGGATGTCTGGAATTTCATTTTACTCGGTAATGGATGTGTGCTGGTGATCGCGGGTATTCTGTTTGGATGGGATAAGGCACTTTATTCTATTATTTTCCAGTTTACATCCACACAGATCATTCATATGCTGCATACAGCGTATAAGAAGGAGACGCTGTTTATTGTTACGGATTGTCCGGATGCAGTGTACCAGGAGATTTATGAGGTGACAAATCACAGCGCGACTGAGTTTGCGGCTACCGGGTGTTATTCTAATGAAGGCCGGAAGATGCTGTATTCCGTGGTTTCCAGCGCGGAGGCGAAGGTGCTGGTGACCAGGGTGCGGAAGGCGGATCCGAAGGCGTTTATTAATGTGATCAAGACAGATTTTCTGGAAGGGCATTTTTATCAGAAGACGGATTATTGATAGGAAAAGGACTGCTTAGGCGGTCCTTTTTTTGTGAGATTTTTTGAAAAATCAGTGTAGGGCTGTAGTCTATAAGGATTATTCCGGACGCCGGACCTGACCACAGGCTTCCCTGTACGGGCGAGAGCAGAGAACTTCCAAGCTAATGCGTAAGCCGCACTAAGTTCATCGCCTTAGGGCTCTTCACTAAGTGCTTGCTAACGCATGGATCTTGTAAGATTCTCTACCGCTCTTAAACGTCCGTACAGGGAAGCCTGCGGCCAGGTCCGGCTGGTTTTTTAAAGGGGACGGAAAGAGGTAGCTGCGGATGGCGTTTGAGGGTAAAGGAACGGTTTTGGGAGGAAAGTCTGGAAAAGAAAGCCCGGAAAGAATAGGGAGGATAAGGTGGGAAAAATGTTTGGAAAGGGGAGATTTATGGTGGGATTTGTGGTATTATGAAGGATAGATTGTGAAAAATGGATTATGAAACTGGGTGGGTGAAATATGATTTATGTGAGTCATTTGCTGGACGATGTGGATATGAGAGATGTGATAGAGAGGACAGGGGCCGGAGTTGAGAGTATTGAGTTTTCAATCTCCGAGAATCTGGACCGTCTGGAGGAGAAGATTGACAATTATGAAAAGAGGCTGGAGGAAATGGGGTGTGGGAAGCTGGTGCTTCATGGGCCTTTTCTGGATCTGAATCCCATGGCGTTTGATTCGCTGGTCCTGGATGCTACCAGGAAACGGTATGATCAGGCGTATCAGGCGGCAGAAAGGCTGGGGGCTGAGAAGCTGGTGTTCCATACCTGTTATGTGCCGGATGTGTATCTGCTCATAGGATGGGCTGACAGGGTGGCTGAGTTTTATAAACGGTTTCTGGATGGCCGGGATGGGATTCAGATCGTGATGGAAAATGTGTTTGACAGGGAGGCAGAACCGATTCTGGAAGTGGCCCGTAAGGTGGATCATCCTGATTTTGGGATTTGTCTGGATATAGGGCATGCTCATTGTTATTCGGAGATGCCGGCCGCTGCGTGGGCGGAATTGTTTGGCAGTTATATCAGGCATATGCATGTGCATGATAATCTGGGAGACAGGGATACACACATGGGACTGGGAAGAGGAAATCTGGATTATAGAGAGGTTATCGGAATCGTGAAGAGGAATAATCCGGAGGTGTCTTTTACAGTGGAATGCAGCGGGAAAAAAGATGTGCTGCAGTCTGTTTCGGCGCTTCAGGTTTTGTGAAATTTATGATAAAAAGGGCAGCTCGGTTTGAATGGCCCAAAAAAAGTCTGACTTTTTTGGGGGCGCTTCAAACCTGGCTGCCTTTTATTTTCTTGTGTAATTATTTGCCGTCAAAGCAGTGGGTACACATTTTGCACGGGCTCAGTCCGATGGAAGTTGTCAGATCATCCAGACGGTGATAGTGGAGTGTTGTGAAGTTAAGCTGTCTGCCGATCTCCTCCAGCATTTCTTTATAGTTGGCGGAATCGGGGTTGGCGTAATCAGCAAGCACTTCCTCGGAGACATTGTCCCCTTCCCGGTCTGCAATAATGCGGCGGGTGATCAGATCCATTTCGGATTTGGAACGTGAGAAGTTCAGGTACGGGCAGCCGAACAGAAGCGGTGGGCAGGCCGGACGGATGTGAACTTCTTTGGCTCCGCTGCTGTATAAAAATTCAGTTGTCTCGCGAAGCTGTGTTCCGCGGACGATGGAGTCGTCGATCAGCAGCAGGCTCTTGTTTTTTATCAGCGCTTCCACCGGAATCAGCTTCATGCGCGCGATGAGGTTTCTCTGGCTCTGCTGAGTCGGCATGAAGGAGCGGGGCCAGGTCGGTGTATATTTGATAAACGGGCGGGAGAAAGGAATGCCGGATTCATTGGCGTAGCCGATCGCATGGGCGATACCGGAGTCAGGAACGCCGGCAACCAGGTCTGGCTTCACATTTTCTCTCTGGGCATCGCGCTGTGCCAGCTTTTTGCCGCACTCGTAACGCATTTCCTCTACATTTATGCCTTCATAGGTAGAGGTGGGATAGCCGTAGTATACCCACAGGAAGGAACAGATTTTCATTTCTTCCCGGGGTTTTACTAAAGTTTCAGCGCTTTCCGGGGTGAGGAATACGACCTCGCCAGGTCCGAGTTCACGATAGGTTTCGTATCCCAGGTTGAAGAAAGCAAAGCTTTCAAAAGATGCGCAGAACGCATCCTCTTTTTTGCCCAGGATGACAGGGGTACGGCCTACACGGTCACGCGCGGCATAGATCCCTTTCGGGGTGAGCAGAAGCAGAGTCATGGAACCGTCCACAAGCTCCTGCACATACTGTATACCTTCCACAATGGTGGATTTCTGGTTGATCAGGGACGCCACCATCTCGGTTGGATTGATGCTTCCGCCGCTCATTTCCAGGAAATGTGTGCATCCGTTTTTATAGGAAATATCCACAAGTTCATCCATATTGTTGATTTTTCCCACGGTAGTGATAGCGAAGCTGCCCAGATGTGACTGTACTAAAAGCGGCTGCGGCTCATTGTCAGAGATACAGCCAATACCCAGGTTTCCCTCCAGTTCGTTTAAGTCTCCGTCGAATTTGGTACGGAAAGGGGTATTTTCGATATTGTGAATCGAACGGTTGAATCCATTTGGTCCATAGACTGCCAAACCGCCTCTTCTTGTGCCTAGATGAGAATGATAGTCTGTTCCGAAAAACAAATCCAGAGTGCAGCTGGATTTAGAAGCTACTCCAAATATTCCACCCATTGATTTTTCTCCTTTTTCATAAGAATTCTGTTAATGTGACTACAGAAAGCATGCTGTGTGGTAACTTTCTGCGGTTTTTCCGATGCAGTCTTTATTATATACTCATAGGACAGCGTTCGTAAAGTCGTTTTGCCAACTTTTTTTACTTCGCAGGAGAGAAAAAATAGTGTATAATGGGGACGAAAGAAGTAAAATTCTACAATTTGAGGAGTGGGTCCATGAAAAATCAGACAGAATATGTGAAGCATACATTTGCGCCGGTTTATGACAGCAGTTCCAGGGTTTTGCTGCTGGGGACCATGCCTTCTCCGAAATCCAGAGAGGAAGGATTTTACTACGGGCATCCCAGAAACCGGTTCTGGAAAGTGATGGGAGAGGTGCTGGGTGAGGAGACTCCCGTGACGACAGAGGAGAAGAAGAATATGCTTCTGGCTCATAAGGTTGCCGTGTGGGACGTGCTGGAAAGCTGTGAAATACGCGGGGCGGATGACGGGAGTATTAAAAATCCCAGGGCCAATGATATGTCTCTTGTGCTGGATGCGGCACCTGTACAGGCTGTCTTTGCCACCGGCCAGAAGGCGGCGGCACTTTACCGGAAGTATTGTGAGCCGCATACAGGGGTGCCGGTGATACAGCTTCCGTCTACCAGCCCGGCAAACTGCGGTATGAAATATGAAACGATCCTGGAAGCTTACCGGGAGATTTTAAAATATCTGTAAGGGACAGAGAGGAGAAATATATGAAATTTATATCATGGAATGTGAATGGCCTGCGGGCTTGTGTTCAGAAGGGATTTATAGAGTATTTTGAGGCTGCGGACGCGGACTTTTTCTGTCTGCAGGAGACGAAGCTTCAGGAGGGGCAGATTGATTTTGCGCCGGAGGGGTATTATGCATATTGGAATTATGCGGTGAAGAAAGGGTATTCCGGGACGGCGATTTTTGCCAGGAAGAAGCCGGTTTCCGTGGCTTACGGAATCGGGATCTTGGAGCATGACCAGGAGGGCAGGGTGATCACTCTGGAGTATGAGGATTTTTACCTTGTGACCTGTTATACGCCGAATTCACAGAATGAACTGGCAAGGCTTTCTTATAGAATGGAGTGGGAGGATGCGTTTAGGGAGTATCTCTTGAAGCTGGATGAGAAGAAGCCGGTTGTTATGTGCGGGGATCTGAATGTGGCGCATAAGGAGATTGATCTGAAGAATCCTAAGACGAACAGGCATAATGCCGGGTTTACGGATGAGGAGAGGGGTAAGTTTACGGAGCTTCTGGAGGCTGGGTTTACGGATAGTTTTCGGTATTTTTATCCGGAGGAGACGGGGATTTATTCCTGGTGGTCTTATCGGTTTAAGGCCAGGGAGAAAAATGCAGGGTGGAGGATTGATTATTTCTGCGTTTCGCGGAGGTTGGAGGAGAAGTTGGTTTCTGGGGGGATTCATACGGAGGTTTTGGGGTCGGATCATTGTCCGGTTGAGGTGGTTATAGATTTGTAAAATAAAAGAGGGGGGGGGTATAGGGCGGACGGGAAACAGGCGGTGAGCGGAGGGCAGCCGGGGCAGAGGGTATCAGGCAGGCGGAGCACTCCGCTGGGTGGAAGCTAACCTGCTCCCAGTCACTAAGCTCATCGCCTTAGGGCTCTTCGCTAAGTGTCTGGGGCAGGTGGATCTTCCGCCCGCTCCGTGAAACACCGCCTGCCTGATACCCTCTGCCCCGGCTGCCCTCCGCTCACCGCCTGCTTCCCTGGTGGCTGGTATCCCACGGTTTTTTGGCAAAGTAAATGGGAGCCTTTGTTTTGGATATTTTGAAATTGGTAGTATCTATATTTTTTAACAGGTGTACACGAGTTAAAATCTGGTTTTGGGCATTGGGATGGCCACTGTTTTGGGTACATTATAGGGTGATTTAGGGTGGATGACAGGAGAAGATTTGTTTAGAGTTAGAAAGAGATAGGGTAGGTTGAGAGAGATGTGTTTGGATAGGAGATTAGTATGAGTGTTGGGGTGAAGTTGACGGAGTTTTCTAAGAGTGCGGGGTGTGCGGCTAAGATTGGGCCGGGGATTTTGGCGGAGGTGGTGGGGAGGCTGCCTGCGGCCAAGGATGATAGATTGATGGTTGGGGTTGAGACGGCGGATGATGCGGCGGTGTATCGGGTGTCGGATGAGGTGGCTTTGATACAGACCGTGGATTTTTTTCCGCCTATGGTGGATGATCCGTTTACGTTTGGGCAGATTGCGGCGGCAAATGCGCTCAGTGATGTGTATGCAATGGGCGGGGAGCCGCGGCTTGCTTTAAATGTGGTTGCGTTTCCTAATTGTCTGGGAGCTGAGGTGCTGGGGGAGATTCTGGCAGGCGGGGCTTCTAAGGTGAAGGAGGCAGGGGCTGTGCTGGCAGGCGGGCACTCGATCAATGATGAGGAGCCGAAATATGGGCTTTGTGTCTCCGGGTTTGTGAAGCCGGACAGGATTTGGAAGAACGGGGGAGCAAGGACGGGGGATGTGCTGCTTTTGACAAAACCTCTGGGTGTGGGACTGATCAATACGGCTGTGAAGGCGGGAATGGCTTCTGAGGAGGCGGAGAGGAAGGCTGTTGAGAGTATGAGCTGCCTGAATAAGCTGGCTATGGAAGTGCTCAGGGAGGTCGAGGTTCATAGCTGTACGGATGTGACAGGGTTCGGACTGACCGGTCATGCTCTGGAGACTGCAAGAGCAAGCGGGAAATCGCTTGTGATCCAGACAGATAAGCTGGAAGTGCTGCCGGATGCTCTTTTTTATGCCTCTATGGGGCTGGTTCCGGAGGGAACTTACAGAAATAAGGCGTTTAATAAGAAGGATGTAAGGCTGGAGGAACAGGTGGATGAGGCGATGGAGGATCTGGTCTTTGATCCCCAGACTTCAGGAGGGCTTCTGGTGAGTCTGAAAAGGGAGGATGCGGAAAACGTGCTTGTAAGGCTTGCAGAGGCAGGGTACCCTTTGAAGGCTGGTATTGTGGGAGCTGTCACGGATCTGCAGGATAAGTATCTGATTGTACGATAGGAAGAGCGGACGGCACTGTGGGAGAAGCAGGGCAGACGGTTAAAGCATTGAGGGAACCGGCAGCAAGAGTAGGAGCTGCCGGTTCTTTTAAAAACGCAGTGTGTTATTTTGTGAAATAGACATCAATGATCATGACCTCAGCGTCTGTTCCCACACGCATGGCCGGTCCCCAGACGCCTACACCGGAGGTTACATAGGAGTACATGTTGTCCTTTTTTAACTCGCCGCAGGAGTTTTCCCACATGAGTTTTGTGGTCAGGTTACCCGGGAACATCTGTCCGTCATGGGTGTGGCCGGAGAGGTCTATGTCGCAGCCGGCATCTGCCAGCTCCTGAAGCTGTTTGGGCTGATGGTCAATGACCAGTATGGGTTTGTCCCGGTCCAGATCCTGCAGCAGGTCTTCCGGGGACAGGCGGTCTTCCTTCATCTTTTTGGAGCGCTGGGGGTCCTTGCGGCCTGCCAGATAGAAAGAATCGTCAATGAGGACTGCCTTGTCATCCAGAATCCGGATGCCGGACTGTTTCAGGAAATCATCCATCCGGGTGTCTGTGTGCTGGCCGTTTTTGATGGGGACTGTGAATCCGGCCAGGAGTTTTTCCTTGAAGTCGTGATTGCCCCAGCAGGCATATACGCCATAGGTGCTCTTTATCTCCTTTAAGATGGAAATGGTTTTTTCCGGGTACTGCACAGCGTCATATTCGTTGTCGAAGAAGTCACCGGCAATGCAGACCAGGTCCACATGTTCAGCGTTTATTTTGTCTACCATGGATTTTACATGGTAGGTGCCGATGCTGTAGCCCAGGTGAAGGTCCGCAGTCAGGGCGATTCTCAGATGGTCCAGTTTTCCGCCGGATTTTTCCACTTGGGCCTCATAGTGGTTTACATAGACCTTGTGTTCGTGGATGATTCCGTAGGCACTCAGGCAGATGATGAGGCAGGCAGCCACACCGCCGCTCAGGATAAAGGTGCTCCTTTTGGAAGGAGTTTCCTGTTTGATCCGGTTTGTATGTCTCAGTATGATCCTTACCAGGTCAAAGATAAGAATGATAAGTACAATATACAAAAATGTGCCCAGCCAGTAGTTGAAAAGACGTTTCAGCCAGCTGTGCCAGGGATTGGCAGAGACCAGATAGGAGGTCAGGGGCGTCAGGCACATGAAAATATAAATGCTGAGAAAAACCACCCGGAATGGCCGGGACTTCAAATGTCTGTGGCAGGTGCCTGTCCAGCGGATGATCCAGCGGACAACATAATAATTGATCAAGAGATAAAATGGTGCGAGTATGATAGCCAGCATAGCAGACTCCTTTTGTGGGTTCAGTTTATTTCTTCCAGAATAGAATAGGTTGGAAGTTTTGTCAAGTATTTACATAGAACATATGTTCTGATATAATAGAGATTAAGAAAGATTAAGGAAGAGCAAGGAAGTGGGATAGAATTGGAGAACGTCATTTTTCATATTGATGTAAACAGTGCATTTCTCTCCTGGGAGGCAGTTTACAGGCTGAAAAACGGAGGGAGTGTGGACCTTCGTGAAATACCAAGCGCAGTGGGCGGGGACAAGTCGAAAAGGCGGGGTATCATTCTTGCAAAATCCATTCCGGCCAAGGCATTCGGCGTCAGGACAGGGGAGCCTATTGTGGACGCCATGCGGAAATGCCCGTCCCTGACGATTATTCCTTCACATCACGGGATGTACAGGGAATTTTCCAAACAGTTTATGGATATCCTGAGAGAATATACGCCGGAGGTGGAAAAATACAGCATTGACGAGGCATTTATGAATATGACAGGTATGGAGCGGCTGCTGGGAGACCCCGTGGCCTTTGCCTATAAACTCAAGGACCGTATTAAAACAGACCTGGGATTTACTGTAAATATAGGAATCTCCAGCAATAAGCTTCTGGCAAAAATGGCATCTGATTTTCAGAAGCCGGACAAGGTACACACCCTGTTTCCGGAGGAAATTCAGGAGAAGATGTGGCCTCTTCCCGTATCTGAGCTGCTGTTTGTGGGAAGGTCCACGGAAAATACGCTGAAGAAGCTGGGAATCTATACCATCGGAGATTTGGCTGCCGCGGATGTGGAAATTCTGAAGCATCATCTGAAAAAACACGGGGAAGCTATCTGGAATTCAGCCAACGGCAGGGACAGTGCAGTGGTGGAGGCAGTGCAGGAGGATAACAAGGGATACGGCAACAGCACAACCATAGCGTTTAACGTGGTGGATGAGGATACCGCCAAGCAGGTGCTGCTTTCCCTGTGTGAGACAGTGGCATCCAGGCTGCGCAGCGACGGCATGAAGGCTGAGGTGGTATCGGTCACGATCAAGGACTATGAACTGCAGTCGGTCTCTCACCAGACCGTGCTGAGAGCGCCTACCAATATTACCTCAGAGCTTTACCTGCAGGTTTGCAGATTGTTTGATGAGCTGTGGGACGGAGCACCGATCCGTCTTCTGGGCGTGCGGACAAGCCGTGTTTCCAGAGAAGAAAGCGGGCGGCAGTTGTCCTTGTTTGACCATACGGATTATGATAAACTGGAAAAGATGGACCAGGCGGTGGATGAGATCCGCAGGAAATTCGGGACAGGGTCTATTATGCGGGCATCTTTCCTGAAACAGCCCATCGAAAATATGGCCGGAGGCCATCCGGAGGGTAAACTTCCGGCTCCTGAGATAAGTGCCGCCGAGGGCATAACCCAAAACTGGGAGAAGAAAGAGAAGGAAGAGTAAAATGAGCGGGATAGTGGAAGAATTCGTAAACGGATACTGTAAGAACTATGATATGGCCAGGAGCGCCATATGCGAATTTGTACAGGATGAATATGGACTGCATTTTGACAGGATCGACTGTGATTACGGTAAGTGTCCCCACAGCGGAAACTGTGAGATGATGAAAAAAGTTTTTGAAATGGAAACAGAAAAATAGCAGAGAAAGGACAATCGTATTTATGCTGACGATCAGAGATATCAGAGAAGAAGACAGAGAGATATTCTTTAAGATGGAGAAAGAATTTTACGGCGGGGAGGCATGCATCCACACAGTGCCCCAGGAGCATTTTGAAGCAACACTTCAGGAGTGCCTGAGAAGCAGGGAGCATGCCAGAGTACTGATGCTGGAGGATGAAAGCGGTGTGGTTGGATATCTGCTCCTTGCCTTTACCTTCAGCAACGAGGCCGGCGGCCTTACGGTATGGCTGGAAGAGCTGTATTTTATGGAGAACGCCAGAGGAAAAGGATACGGCAGTGAGGTCTTTGCCTGGCTGGAGCAGGAATATGCCCATGCAAAGAGATTCCGCCTGGAAGCCACATACAGCAATAAAAGAGCGATCGCGCTGTATGAGAGGCTGGGATATGAAGAGCTGCATTATTTTCAGATGATAAAAGATTTATAAGATAAAAAAGATGCGGTTTGGATCGCACTGCGGCTGTCGTCTGGGAACAAAGAGCCGCGGCATCCCGGCCGCATCTTTTATGTGATGTAAAATTTTGTTATTCAGATATCACGCTGAGGCAATCATACGTTTAATGTCAGGTACCGCTGTGAGAAGCGGGTAGAGGATCAGGGAGATGATCAGTCCGCTGGCACCCTGGATCAGATTGGAGGGAACGCTCAGGAAAGCGGCTGTGCCGTATAGGAAGAATTCACAGAGACAGTAGCCGCCTGCCACGAGAACCATATCAATGATTCCGCCTGCAAAGACGCCTGCCCAGGCTGTTTTACTGTCTTTTGCTATTTTTTTATAGGCAAGGGCAGCGAACAGTGCAACCAGACCCTTGATGGCAAAGGTGATGGGAACATAGACAAAGTATCCGCCCAGCAGGTCGGCCAGACAGGAACCGATTCCCGCTGCCAGGAATCCGTAGGCAGGCCCCAGAATGATTCCGGCCAGAATGACAATGGCATCTCCGGGATGAATGTAACCGCTGGTACCCGGTGTGGGAATGCGGATGGACATGGTGGCAACACAGGCCAGTGCCGCGAAAAGTGCGGTCATTACTATCTTTTTCGTTTTGTTTTCCATAAAACCACTCCTTTATATAGACTTTCTTTTACCCAATATAGCGGAAAATTGGCATTCTATAAAGAGCCAGTTTCATAAAAAAAGAGCAGTCCAGTTTTGGACTGCCCCGTAAAACCTAGTCGCGGAAGGTGAGGGAATCATCGCTCATGGAATCCACGATCGCCAGGGATTCCACACGGATGCCTTTTTCTCTCAGCGCGTCTCCTCCGTGCTGGAAGCCTTTCTCAATGACGATGCCGGCCCCTTCCAGGGTTGCGCCCGCTGTCTCCACAATCTCAATGAGGCCCTGGAGCGCGCATCCGTTAGCCAGGAAATCATCAATAATGAGCACATGGTCTTCAGGCTGCAGGAATTTTTTTGATAATATTACATCATATACTTTTTTATGAGTAAAGGACTGGACTTTGGTGGTGTACATCTCACCGTCCAGATTCAGGCTCTGGGCTTTCTTGGCAAATACGACCGGGACGCCGAAATACTGTGCCACGATACAGGCAATGCCTATGCCGGAGGCCTCGATGGTCAGGATTTTAGTGATAGGGGAGTCGGCAAATCTGTTTTTGAACTCTTTGCCAATCTCGTTGATGAATGGTATATCCATCTGGTGGTTCAGGAAGCTGTCCACCTTCAGTATATTACCCGGCTTTACCGTGCCGTCTTTTAGAATACGCTCTTTTAAAAGCTGCATTTGAATTCCTCCCTGATTTTACGTGTCGGAAGCTGCGCCCTATGCTGCCGTATAAGGCAGATGTCAGAGGCCTTCCGTTTTTTCTGGTAACTATCATAATACGATATTTATCCTGGCTTGGCAATTTGTTTTTAAATTTTTTGTAAAATATGAGGGAAAAATGACACAAAATCTGCACGATTGTGATAAGATATAAGAAATTGGATTAAGACTGTCTACATGGAACGGCAGGTTCTGTGCGGCACCAGGAAAGGAAGAAAAGATATGAAAACATATGAAGTGATACATGAGATATTTAACCAGTGTCCCGGAAACCATTCCAGGGATAATTTCATCCGGGAAGTGGATATGGAGAGTCCCGAGGTATGGCTGGAGGCAAAATTCAGGTCTGAGAAAGAACTCCGCATGGAGAAAACAGAGAAGGAAGACGGGAGTGTGGTCTATGATGTGATGACAGCGGATGTACATCAGAGATTTACATTTTCGGAAATTTAGTTTCTTATATTATAAACAGGGAAGGCGTTGCTTTTTTTTCTGGGTTTGATATAATAGAGAAAGCGCGAGGAGGAAACCACAATGGAAGAGACAAAACATGTCCATACACACAGTCTTCCGGACGGTACAGTGATTGAGCATGTGCATGAAGATGCCGGCGCACAGGGGCATGGGCACTCCCATTCCCATACTCACACCCACACCCATACCAAGGCGGTGCTGAACCGTTTGTCCAGAGCCATCGGCCATCTGGAATCCATCCGCCGCATGGTGGAGGACGGCAGAGACTGCAGTGAAGTGCTGATACAGCTTTCGGCAGTGAAGGCGGCCATCAACAATACGGGAAAGGTGATCCTGCAGGATCATATTGAGCACTGTATCGTGGATGCAGTGGAGAGCGGGGATAAAGAGGCCCTGGAAGAATTAAATAAAGCCATTGACAGGTTTATGAAATAAAGTATAAACCGCAGTGGGAAAGGAAAGAATCATGAGTGAAGAAAAGAAACAATGCGACAGCAAGAGCTGTGATAAAAAAAGTTGTGAGGGATGCAGCCATGCAAACGGCGGCGGAATCCCCAAAGAAGAGCTGAATGCATATTCCGATATTAAAAAGGTTATCGGGGTTGTCAGTGGAAAAGGCGGCGTAGGCAAATCCTTTGTGACTGCGTCACTGGCCAATGAGATGGCATCCAAAGGTTACCGTGTGGGTATTCTGGATGCGGATATCACAGGGCCTTCCATTCCCAGGATGTACGGCATCAAAGGTTCTGCGACAGCAGATGACAACGGCATTTATCCGATTCTGACAAAGAATGATATTAAAATTATGTCCATCAATCTGCTTCTGCCGCAGGAGGAGGCTCCGGTCATCTGGAGAGGTCCGATCCTTGCCAACATGGTAAAGCAGTTCTGGACAGATGTTATATGGGGCGAGCTGGATTATCTGTTCGTGGATATGCCTCCGGGAACCGGAGATGTTCCGCTGACTGTGTTCCAGTCTCTGCCGGTGGACGGTATTGTCATTGTGTCATCTCCCCAGGATCTGGTGCATATGATTGTGAGAAAAGCTTACAACATGGCCAAGATGATGAATGTGCCGGTGATCGGTCTGGTGGAAAACTACAGCTTTGTAAAATGTCCTGACTGCGGTAAAGAGATTTACGTGTTCGGTGAGAGCAAAGTGGACGCTATCGGCGCGGAACTGGGTGTTCCGGTTATTGCCAAGATGCCTCTGGAGCCTGAACTGGCTGCCATTGTGGACGCCGGCGGTTATGCGGACGTCATCAATGAATATCTGAAAGGCTCCCTGCAGTATCTGCCGAAAGCCTGAGAAATGCAGGTGTGCAGCCTGAAAATGTGCGGCAGTAAGCACTTACAGAGGGCAGGAAACGGATACAGTGACAAAATTTGGGTGCCTGATTTAGGAATATTTCTCTGTGTAAAATGAAAACTGGTATATCATGGATAAAGGGAAACGTCAATCTGCACAGTTTAGACAAGTTTCGACAAAAATATTCCTGTTCTTTTTACTAAAAAACGTGGGAAAACAGCGGCTTTTGGTGAAGAAAGGAAAATTATGTCGAAATATTGACAAAATCAGGAAGAACTGTCATAATACGTCCTAACAACAAAGAATCAAGACATAACTAAAATATCAGTTGGCGTGTTGTTTCTTAAAGAAAGGATGGTAAATATGGTACAACGCCAGATTAAGCTGAACGAGACAGGCGACGTGAAAGAGTTTGTCAGCGAAGCGAGCAAATGTGAATTTGATATCGATGTTTTTTACAACAGAGTAATCATTGATGCGAAGTCAATCCTTGGGGTTTTGAGCATGGATTTGACGCGTGTGCTCACAGTAAGATGCAATGGGCATGATGAGAGATTCGATAGGTTTCTGGACAGATATGCGATTGCTTAGAGGGGGATTTCTCAGGAACTGATATGTTAATTTTTGAGCGGAAGAACACCGTTGGTGGGGCTTCCGCTCTTTTTTTGTTTGTGGAGACAACAGGTTGGTGGACGGGTAAGCGCACCGCCCACAGGAATTCCCTTCCCCCTCCCGCTTCCGCCGCGCTTACCCTGGGGCTGGCTGTGGTATGGGTGAAAAAAGAGGAGGGGAGTGAAAAAGATTGAAGAGAATAGGGCGGAGATGGAAGAAGAGGCTTTGGGGGAGAGGGGATGTACAGGAACATAGGTTCTGTGTTAGAATAAGGGTATGGATGAGATGAAGGAAGTTATCAGGATATCGGTTAGGAATCTGGTGGAGTTTATACTGCGCAGTGGGAATTTGGATAACCGGAGGACAGTGTCTGCGGACCGGGAGGCTATGAGGAAAGGGAGTAAGGTACACCGGAAAATACAGAAGCAGATGGGGCTGTCTTATCGGGCAGAGGTTCCCCTGGTGTGGGAGGAAGAATTTGATGAATTTGTTGTCCGGCTGGAAGGCAGGGCAGATGGGATCATAGAGGAGAAGGATGGAGTTACCATTGATGAGATCAAGGGTGTTTACAGGGATCTGGAATTCCTGGAGGAGCCGGTGCCGGTTCATAGGGCACAGGCTATGTGTTATGCCTATATTTACGGGACGCAGAAGGAATTAGAAAAGATCGGGGTGCAGATGACGTATTGCCAGCTGGAGACGGAACAGGTGAAGCGCTTCCGGGAAGAGATGTCTGTGTCTGCGCTGAAAAAGTGGTTCTCGGATTTGATGGGGCAGTATTATAAATGGGCTTATTTTCAGTATAAAAGAAGGATGGAACGCAGGGAGTCCATGCAGGGGCTGGAGTTTCCTTATGTGTATCGGGAGGGACAGAAGAATCTGACAGCCGGGGTCTATCACACATTCAGGAGCGGGAAACAACTGTTTATTCAGGCGCCTACCGGGATTGGGAAGACTATGGCAGCCCTTTTTCCGGCTGTGCGGGCTGTGGGGGAAGGTTATGGAGATAAGATTTTCTATCTGACAGCCAAGACGATCACCAGGACGGTGGCGGAGGAGGCGTTTTCTATTCTCAAAGGGAAAGGACTGTCGTATAAGACACTCACGATCACCTCCAAGGAAAAAATGTGCCTGATGGATGAGGTGGAGTGTAATCCTGAGAAGTGTCCTTATGCCAATGGGCATTTTGACAGAGTGAATGACGCGGTGTATGAGCTTCTGACAGAGCAGGACACGTATCAGCGGGAGGAACTGCTTATGCAGGCACGGAAGTGGCAGGTGTGTCCTTTTGAGATGTGTCTGGATACTTCCACCTGGGTGGACGCGGTGATCTGTGATTATAATTATGTGTTTGATCCGAATGTGTATCTGAAGCGGTTTTTTGGGGATGGCGTGAAGGGGGATTATCTGTTTTTGATTGACGAGGCCCATAACCTGGTAGACCGGGGAAGGAATATGTACAGCGCGGTGCTCTGTAAAGAGGATTTTCTGGAAGTGAAGAAAGCAGTGAAGGAGCACAGCAGAAAGCTGGAGAGGATTCTGGAAAAGTGTAATAAGGTTTTGCTGGAATATAAGAGGGAGTGCCAGGATGAGTACAGGGTAATGGAAAATATAGGGGCGCTGGCGCTGCAGCTTATGAATCTTCTGGGAGAGATGGAAAATTTTCTGGAGAGAGAGCAGGAGGAAAAGGTGCGCATTACTGTGCTGGAGTTTTCCTTTGCAGTGCGGCATTTTTTAAATATGTATGATCTGGTGGATGAGAACTATGTGATCTATACGCATCACGGGGCAGAGGGGAGATTTTATCTGACATTGTTCTGTGTGAATCCCAAGGTGAATCTGCAGGAGTGTTTGAATAAGGGGAGAGGAAGCGTGTTCTTTTCCGCTACGCTGCTGCCTATGGGATATTACAGGTCGCTCTTCAGCACCAGGGAGGATGATTATGCCATCTGCGCAGCGTCCCCGTTTCCGCGGGAGAATCTGAAGCTCCTCATTGCCAGGGATGTGAGCAGTAAGTATACCAGGCGGGGGGAGGAGGAGTATGGTAAGCTGGCGCAGTATATTCTGCAGACCGTAACCGTGAAGAGGGGGAATTATATGGTGTTTTTTCCTTCTTACCGGATGCTGCAGGATGTGTATGAAATCTTTGAGGAGAAGAGTCTGGGGATGGGGCTGGAGTGTGTGCTGCAGTCAGGAAATATGACCGAGGGGGAGAAGGAAGCGTTTCTGGAACGGTTTGAGGGAGAATCGGATGGGACGCTGGTAGGATTTTGTGTGATGGGCGGTATTTTTTCGGAAGGGATAGATCTGACCGGGGAGAAGCTGATCGGGGCAATTCTGGTGGGGACAGGGCTGCCGCAGGTGGGGTATGAGAGGGAGATTTTGAAAAATTATTATGATGAGAAGAATAAGGCGGGGTTTGAGTATGCCTACAGATATCCTGGGATGAATAAGGTGCTGCAGTCCGCCGGGAGGGTGATACGGACGAAGGAGGACAGAGGGGTTGTGCTGCTTTTGGATGAGAGATTTCTGCAGAGGGCCTATAGGGAGTTGTTTCCGGGGGAATGGGAAGGGTATGAGGTTTGTTCGTTGGGGGATGAGAGGGAGAGGGTGGAAAAATTTTGGGAGGCCGAGACCCGGGACAGGTGATACAGGTTATGCTGACTTACTGACAAAAGGAGGGAAACGATTTGAAGATTTCTGTGTGCGTGGACGCAGTCTATGCAGGAAAAGACATGAGGGATGCCATTGATGATGTGCTGGCAAACGGGCTGGATACCATTGAATTTTGGGGCTGGGAGGATAAGGATATACAGAAGCTCAGGGAATACCAGGAAGAAAAAGGGTTCTGTGTTGCGGCATTCTGTACAAAATTCATCAGCCTTATGGACCCTATGCTTCGCAGTGACTATGTGAAAGGACTGGAGGAGACGCTGGACATTGCAGAGCGTTTAAACTGCAGATGCCTGATAACACAGACCGGGGCGGATACAGGGGCAGGCAGGGAACTGCAGAGAAAGTCACTGGTGGAAGGACTGAAAGCCTGTGCGCCTCTGTTGGAAAAGAAAGGGGTCACCCTGGTGGTGGAGCCGCTGAATCTGAGAGTGGACCATCGGGGATATTTTCTCTCCGGTTCGGATGAGGCGGCAGAGATCATAAAAGAGGTGGGAAGTCCAAATGTAAAAATGCTGTTTGACATCTATCATCAGCAGATCACAGAGGGAGATCTGGTCCGGAGGATCCGGGAGTATCTTCCATATATAGGGCATTTCCACGCGGCAGGTAATCCGGGACGGCATGAGCTTTATCAGTCGGAGATCAATTACCCCTATGTATTTCAGGCAATCGAGGACGGGGCATATGAGGGTTACATGGGACTGGAATATTTCCCGGAGGACGTGCCGGGGACAGGACTTGCCTACGCAAAGAAGTTGGCGGGAGGGCTATATCGGCAGTAAATTCTGGGGGCATACAGAGGAAACAGCGTTACTTTGACTTGACCGTTCCCTTTTGGAAACGTATAATATATACATTCCCCGGGATAAAAGGGGAAGATTTGTAATTCAGAAGGGAGATATTTTTATGAAGGTAGTAAGCACAGATAAGGCTCCGGCGGCGATCGGACCATATTCACAGGCAATGATTTTAAACGGTGTGGTTTTCACATCCGGCCAGATTCCCATTGACCCGGCTACAGGTGAGATCACAGCCAAGACTATCGAGGAGCAGGCAGAACAGGTGATGAAGAACCTGGGCGAAGTGCTGAAAGAGGCGGGAAGCAGCTATGAGAAGACAGTTAAGACAACCTGTTTTCTGTCAGATATGGGCGATTTCGCAGCATTCAATGAAATATATGGAAAATATTTCACAGGCAAACCAGCACGCTCCTGCGTGGCAGTAAAGACTCTGCCTAAGAATGTGCTGTGCGAAGTGGAAGCCATCGCTGAAATTTAACAAAAATGCGGATATTGAAATGCCATAATCCCCCCATGGGGCTTGTGGCATTTTTTTTGTTCTGATAAAGTAAAGTGGTCAGGATATCAAAAGGCTCCGGGGCAGGGGGACTGTCTTGTTCTGCCCCGAAACCTTTTGATATCCTTGAGAGTATATAAAGGACGGAAGAATGAAAATGCTGTTGGAAAAAATAGAAAAATACTGGAGTACCCGCACGGAGGGGTATTCCGAAGTGAATCACAAGGAGCTGGAGGGAATGCAGAAAGAAGCCTGGCTGGATGTGCTGGAGGCAGAATTTCCCAAGATGCCCAAGGAGGAAATCAAGATACTGGACATTGGCACAGGCCCGGGCTTTTTCCCCATGATCCTGGCAGAGGCGGGATACCGTGTCACTGCAGTGGATTATACAAGGGAGATGCTTCATAAGGCTATGGAAAACGCGGGCAGTCTGTGTGAAAGGATTGACTTTTACCGGATGGATGCCCAGAACCTCGGGTTTGAGGACAATACTTTCGATGTGGTGATCTCCAGAAACCTGACCTGGAATCTGGAAAAACCGTGGCAGGCTTACAGGGAATGGTACCGGGTGCTGAAACCCGGCGGCAGGCTTTTGAATTTTGATGCCAACTGGTACGGCTATCTCTACGATGAGGAAAAGCGGAAGGCCTATGAGCAGGACAGGAAAAATGTGGAGCAGCATAGCCTGGATGATCATTACCTGTGTACAGATATTGACGCCATGGAGCAGATCGCCCTTGAGATGCCCCTGTCCGCCAAAACGCGTCCGGGCTGGGATGCAGAGATATTAAAAGAAACAGGATTTGCCGAGATACATACAGATACGAAGGTCTGGGAACGGGTCTGGAGTGAAGAGGAGAAGCTGAACTACGGCTCCACACCCATGTTTATGATTCATGGACGGAAAGGGGACAGCAAAGTTTATGCTTAATACGAAAACATTTACGATTGGCAATATGAAAGCGGGACCGGGGGAATCCTGCAGTGGATTACTGGAACTGGCGGAGGGAAAATTTAAACTGCCGGCAGCTATTTTAAACGGAGAAAAGCCGGGGAAGACCGTTCTCATCATGGCTGGTGTCCATGCTGGGGAATATGTGGGCATACAGGCAGCCATGGAGCTGGCGGAAAAACTGAAAATAAAGAAGATCAACGGGACGGTGGTGATCGTCAAGGTCATATGCAGGGAGGCATTTGAATGCAGGGGCGGAAGCCTGGGTGTGGAGGATGGAAAGAACCTGAACCGGGAATTTCCCGGAGATCCCGAAGGAAGTGCCACACAGCAGCTTGCCTGGGCAATCACCCGGGAATTGTTTCCGGCGGTTGATTTTTGTATTGACTTACACAGTGGTGACGATTATGAGCAGCTTACCCCTTATGTGTATTATGCGGGTAAGGCCGAAGAACGTGTTGTGGCAATGTCAAGAAAAATGGCAGAGCAGGTGGACGTGCCCTACATGGTGCGCTCCACGGTTGCCACAGGCGGTGCCTACAACTATGCAGCGCATATGGGAATTCCCGGCATTCTCATAGAGAGAGGCGGCATGGGCGGCTGGACCATGGAGGAAGTCCGCTCAACCAGAAGGGATGTGCGGAATGTCCTCTGCTCTCTAGGTATCTACGAGGGACAGAGGGATTACCGCATCTATTATCCTCTCGATGTGGTTGATATCCGATACCAGGCTGCATCCGCCACAGGCTTCTGGTATCCCTATAAGATGCCGGGAGATATGATCCAGGGAGGCGAGGTCCTGGGTACGGTAAAGGACTATGAGGGAAATGTGACGGAAGTCTGCCGTGCGGAATGCGACGGCGTTATCCTCTACCAGACAGGCAGCCTGCAGGTACTGGAAAACGGTCCCATGATCGCATACGGAAGGATCGTCAGGAATTTTGACGACAGAAAAGAGCGGATCACGGAATACTGGGCAAAGCGCAGTGAGAGCTTCATGGAGCAGAGGCGCAGAGAGCTGAAAAGCCCCCTTGCGGACCGCTGGCTCAGGGAGATAGGACGAAAACTTCCGGACAGGAAGAACCTGAAAATCCTGGACGTGGGATGCGGATCCGGCTTCTTTTCTATCCTGCTGGCCAGGTTGGGCCATGAGGTGACAGGGACGGATCTGACCCCTGAGATGATCGTCAATTCCAAACAACTGGCCAGAGAGGAAAATGTGTCCTGCCGTTTCCTGGTCATGGATGCGGAGAAACTGGAATTTGAGGACAACAGCTTTGATGTTGTCATTTCCAGGAACCTGACCTGGACGCTGCCCCATGTGAAGGAAGCCTATGAGGAGTGGGGAAGGGTGTTGAAGGAAGGGGGAATCCTTCTGAATTTTGATGCCAATTACGGTGCCAGCAATTTTGCGGACACCTCGGAACTGCCGGGTAACCATGCCCATCACACCCTGGGAGATGAAATGATGCAGGAGTGTGAGGAGATCAAGCGCCAGCTTCCCATCAGCTCCCTGGTCCGTCCGGCCTGGGATGTGGAGACTCTGGGACAGATGGGATTTGAGGAGCTTTTCATTGATCTGGGGATCAGCAGGCGGATCTATCTGGAAAAAGATGAGTTTTATAACCCTACACCGATTTTCATGATCTGCGGCAAAAAGGAATGAGGAGATGAAAAAGTATATCGTAAAAAGGCTTCTGCAGCTGATTCCCATTCTGATAGGAATCACACTGCTGTCCTTTATTCTGATGCAGGCCTCTGCCATGGACGCAGTGGATGTGATGGAGCAGAACACGGGAGGAGCCATGTCTGAGGCGGAGAAAGCGGCAGCCAGGGAAGAGCTGGGACTGGACAAGCCGCTGCCGGAACAGTATGTTGTATGGCTGAAAGGCGTGCTCACCGGTGACATGGGGAAATCCTTTGTGTCGGGACAGCCGGTGTTTACTACCTTTGTATCCAAGCTTCCGGCTACCATTGCACTGGCAGTTACTTCTCTTTTACTGACTGTGCTGATCTCTATTCCCTGCGGAATCCTGTCGGCTGTAAAACAAAACCGTTTTTGGGATTATCTCATCCGGTTTCTGAGTTTTATCGGGAATTCCCTGCCGAATTTTTTTGTGTCTCTGCTGCTCATATACTTCTTTTCCCTGAAACTCGGCTGGTTTCCTGTTATGGGGAATGCCCGGGGGTGGAAGAGCATCATTCTGCCCACGTTTACCCTGGCACTTGCAATGGCAGCAAAATACACCAGGCAGGTCCGGGCCACAGTGCTGGAGGAATTGAATAAAGAGTATGTGCAGGGCGCACGGGCACGGGGGGTGCGGGAAAACAGAATCCTCTATTTCAGTGTCCTGAAGGCATCCATGCTGACCATAGTGACGCTTCTGGCCTTGTCCATTGGTTCCCTGCTTGGGGGGACAGCCATTGTGGAGTCCATATTTATGTGGGACGGCGTGGGAAAAATGGCTGTTGACGCCATAACCATGCGTGATTATCCGGTCATTCAGGCGTATGTTATCTGGATGGCTGTCATCTATGTACTTGTGAATCTTGTCACAGATATCATTTACTGCTGTCTGGACCCGAGAATCCGTATGGGACAGGAGGAGGCAGGAGGATGAAGAGAGACTATACAAAGCTGAAATGTATTATTTTGTCCATCCTGGTGGGACTGCTGCTTCTGGCCGCGGTTTTTGCTGATCATATCGTTCCCTATGACCCCTATGCCCAGGACCTGGAGCATGCACTTCTGCCGCCCGGCGGTGCGCACCTGCTGGGAACAGACCGGTATGGAAGAGACATGCTTTCCCGGGTGATCATGGGAGGGCAGACCACCATATTTTCCTCCCTGCTGCTGGTGCTGATCATTATGACAGTGGGAACCATGATCGGGGTGTTCTGCGGTTATAACGGCGGAAAAACAGATACGGTGCTCATGAGGATATCAGATGTCTTCCTGGCATTTCCGGGCATGGTCTTTGCCATTGCCGTCGCCGGTGTCACAGGAGGAGGCATCATCAATGCAGTTGTAGCTCTGGCCTGTATATCCTGGCCGAAGTATGCAAGGATCGCCAGGAGCCAGGTGATGGCCATGAAGGAGGCGCCGTTCATTGCGGCAGCCCGGCTGTCCGGCTCCGGGACATGGAAGATCATCAGAAAACATATGCTGCCCAATATTGCGGGGCCTGTTCTGGTCACCGGTGTCCTGGATATAGGCACTATGATGATGGAGATCGCCGGCCTGTCCTTTTTGGGACTAGGGGCAGTTCCTCCGATCGCAGAGTGGGGATCCATGATGAGCAGCGGAAGAAGCATGCTCCAGACGTCCCCGTGGGTGATCCTTGCACCGGGCTTTGCAATATTTTTCACGGTCATGTTATTTAATTTGTTAGGCGATACGGTGCGGGACGTGATGGACCCGCGCAGAAATAAGAGACAGAAGAGAAAAGGAGACTGAAAATGCGTAAAAAGAGACTGTTTCATAAGAAAGCCGGTGCTGTACTTCTGCCGCTCTGTCTGGCGGCAGGGCTTTTATCCGGCTGCGGAGGCGGCAGCACAGATACGAAGACAGAAGATAATGCCTCAGCAGGGGAGAAGGTCTTTTATTACGGGGATACCACATTCAATGCGGAGAATGATGAATCGGATGTCAATCCCCACAACGGCTATTCCGGATGGGCGTGTATCCGCTATGGCATCGGAGAGACTTTATTCAAATATTCCGATAAAATGGAACTGGAACCATGGCTTGCCGCGGAATATGAAATGACAGATGAAAATACCTGGAAGATCACCCTGCGGGACAATGTGACATTTTCCAGCGGACGCAGGCTGGATGCGCAGGCGGCGAAAGAATGCATGGATGACCTGGTGAGCGTCCATGAAAGAGCAAAGGGAGATCTGAAGATCAAGGAGATTTCCGCAGACGGACAGATTCTGACCATCACCACAGAGGAACCTGTCCCGGCACTGATCAATTATCTGTCAGACCCGTACGGCTGTATAGTGGATATGGAGGCCGGTGTATCAGAGGATGGAAATATTGCTGGTACCGGTCCTTATATTGCTACAGAGGTCAAAACAGATACAGGGCTTACCTTAGTGAAAAATGAGAACTACTGGGATGGGGAGCCGAAGCTGGATACCATCCATGTGAAGACCATTTCTGACGGGGATACCATGACCATGGCCATGCAGTCAGGCGAACTTGACGCTGCCTACGGCCTTCCCTATGCCAGTCTGCCGCTGTTTGCAGAGAAGCCCTACACCATTTCCTCTGTGGAGACGTCCCGTTCCTTTTTCGGACAGATGAATTATGACACGCCGGCACTTCAGGATGAAAAGGTAAGAAAAGCCATTGCCATGTCCATTGACAAGGAAAATTTCACGAAAACGCTTCTTGACGGAAACGGAACTGCTGCAGAAGGCCCCTTCCCGGCAAACTTTGCCTTTGGCGATGACACCGTGACAGCGCCGAAATACAATCCGGAGGAAGCAAGAAAATTGCTGGAAGAGGCCGGCTGGAAGGACAGCGACGGAGACGGATATGTGGACAAAAACGGGGAGAATCTCACCATCCGCTGGGTGACATATCCAAGCCGTCAGGAACTTCCGCTGCTGGCAGAATCTGTGCAGGCCACCATGAAAGAGGTGGGGATCAAAGTGGACGTAAACTGTTCCGCGGATTTCCAGAGCTTTCTGGACAAAGGGGAGTGGGATATTTATGCGGGAGCGTTCGTCTGTGCGCCCACAGGAGACCCGGAATATTTCTTTACCACACACTGCCTGGATGAATCCTCCAAAAACCGCGGCGGTTACCACAGCGACAAGCTGCAGGCATTGGAAGAGGAAATGAAGTCTGCGTTTGACACAGAGAAACGCGCAGAGCTGGCAACACAGATGACGCAGACCATCCTGGATGACAATGCGTTTATTTTCGCTTCCCATCTGAAAATGTCAATCGTATCCGGCGAAGGTGTCACAGGCCTGGAAGCGCATCCCTGTGATTATTATGAGATCACAGTAGATTTGGATAAAAATTAAACGGCGGCTGTTGGGGCAGCGCAGTAAGTGCGCTTACCTGCGGAATCGCTGCCGTGAACAGTACAAAAGAAAGGACTGGAAATATGGGACAGCCGATTTTATCTGTGGAACATCTGCAGGTGTGTTATACGGGAAAACCTGTTCTGGAGGATGTCAGCCTGACCCTGTTGCCGGGGCAGATCCTGGGGATCGTAGGGGAGAGCGGCAGCGGGAAAAGCACACTGATCAGAGCTGCTATGGGGCTTCTGGGCAGCGACGGGGCAGTGACAGGCGGCAGCATCCGGTATAAGGATAAAAATGTTACGGGGCTTAAAGGGGAAGAATTGCGTAAACTGCGGGGACCTCAGATGGGAATGGTTTTCCAGAACACAGGTGCGTCCCTTTGTCCCATACGCACCATAGGAGACCAGCTTTACGAGGCAGTTCTTCAGCACGAGAAAGTATCCAGGCAGGAGATCAAAGAACGGGCCATGGACTTGTTTGATAAGATGAAGCTTGCTGACGGGGAGAGGATCTTAAACAGCTATCCTTTTGAACTGTCGGGAGGCATGAACCAGAGGGTGGGCATCATGATGGCCATGATCCTGCATCCGGACCTTCTCTTTGCAGATGAGCCCACCAGTGCCCTGGATGTGACCGTCCAGGCACAGGTGGTGCGGGAAATGATGAAGATGAGGGAACTATTCGGTACAACGATTGCTATCGTCACCCATAACATCGGCGTTGTGGAATACATGGCAGATAAAGTGGCTGTCATGTATCAGGGCAGACTGGTGGAGTATGGGGATACAGATGCAGTGATGCACCATCCCCAAAAAGAGTATACCCGCAGATTGATCAATGCGGTACTGCGGATTCACAGAGGTTAAGGCATGGGAAAAATACTGGAAGTAAAAGACCTGAAAAAGACATTTTATAAGGCAAAAAAGGCATATCCGGCTGTGAATGGCGTGAGTTTTTCGGTAAGCGAAGGTTCCTGTGTGGGAATCGTGGGTGAGAGCGGCTGCGGAAAAAGCACAACAGCCAGAATGATCACGCATCTTACAAAACCGGACGCGGGAAGTGTTCTTCTGTATGGACAGGAGATGGTGGGAGCCGGAAGAAAACAACGGAGGGAATTGTATAAAAATGTGCAGATGGTATTCCAGACACCCCAGGATTCTTTTGACCCCAGGTGCAGTCTGGGTGACGGTATCATGGAAGGCATGATCAATTACGGGATGAAGAGAAAAGATGCCAAAGAGAAGATGAAAGAGCTGCTTTCCATGGTGGAGCTGGAGGAGACATATGCAGCCCGCTTTCCCCATGAGGTCAGCGGCGGCCAATGCCAGAGGGCAGCCATTGCAAGGGCACTGGCAGTAGAACCGGGTCTGCTCATCTGCGATGAGGCAACCAGTGCCCTTGATGTGACGGTGCAGTCCCAGATCATAGGGCTGCTCCAAAAGCTGAAAAAGGAGATGGGGCTTTCCATCCTGCTGATCTGCCATGACCTGGCGCTGGTACAGAATTTCTGTGACTATGTGCTGGTGATGTATCAGGGCATGATCGTGGAGGAAGGGACTCCGGATGAGGTGATCATGCATCCGAAAGAGGAATATACAAAGTTATTGATAGATTCTGTCTTGTGAGACGAAAAAGTCAGGTGCCGTCAAAATATTTCAGAAATTCATTTGCTGCCGCGGAGGTACTCTGCTGTTCGGTGTAAGCCAGAACCAGGTGTCTTTCGGGCAGCTCTTCTTTTATTTCAAGCCGGTACAGGCCCTTTTTCCTCTGTTCCAGGACGAAATCCGGGACAAAGGCAATCCCAAGGCCAATGTATGCCAGGTCCAGAAGCAGGTCATTACTGGACAGCTCCACCTCAGGCGTCAGGTTCAGGCCTTTCTGCAGGAACAGGCTGTGCAGGAATTCACTGGTGGTGCTTTTCTTGCTGAGCATAAGGAGGGGATACCGGTGCAGCTCAGTCAGGGAGAGCTTTTGATCCGTAAAATCAAAGTAATGCTTATTGGCGGCAAAGACATCCCGGAAAGTCAGAATTGTCTTGTAGTGCTCTTTTATCCTGAGCCTTGAATTGGGATAGTTGCAGACAATGAAGTCCACCTGTCTGTTTTCCAGCAGTTCCACGCATCCGATGGAAGTGGCATTGGTGACCTTGATATGGATATCCGGGAATTCCTGGTGGAAACGCCGCAGATACGGCACCAGAAAATATCTGCAGATGGTGTCGCTGGCACCGATCCGCAGAGGCGCCTCCGCGGAAGCTGTGTGCATGAGCTGGTTCTCACCCTGAAGAAGCAGAGAGACTGCCGGCTGTACATGGCGGAAAAGAGTTTCCCCCTCTGGTGTCAGCTCCACTTTTTTGGTGTTTCGGACAAAGAGGGGGTGGCCCAGCTTCTGTTCCAGGGATTTTACAGACTGGCTCACAGCCGATTGTGAGATAAAAAGCTGCCTTGAGGCCTCCGAAAAACTCAGTGTGGAAGCCACGTGATAAAATACTTTATAGAGTTCAAAGCTGATATCCATAAAAATCCTCCGTTACCGGGTTTATACCCGGCTTCCTGAAAATCCTTCATTACCGGGCCTATTCCTGGCTTTTTGAAGATATCCCGTTGCCGGGGCTATTCCTGGCTTCTTAAGTTTGGAGCGGAAGTATCCGCTGCCTTTTCCTTTGCAGAGTTCTTCTGCAGTCCAAGCATGACAAGGAACAAAACAGCCGGGAATATGAGAGCAGCCAGAATTCCTGTCTTCATGGAACCCACTGCATCTGTGACAAATCCCACAACTGAAGGGCCCGCAGAGCATCCTACATCACCGGCAAGGGCAAACATGGCGTACATCATGGTACCGCCGCCCCGGCACAGCACGGCTCCCAGAGAGAAAATTCCGGGCCACATCAGACCCACAGAGAAACCGCACAGCGCGCATCCTGCCAGAGACAGAAGCGGAAGGGGGGACAAACTGGTAATGAGATACCCCACAATACATAGAGCACTGGTTCCAAGCAGGCCGTGACGGATATTCAGCTTATCGCCCTTGATACCATACAGAAGCCTGGAAAGTCCCATGAAAAATGCAAAGGCGCAGGGGCCGAGAAGGTCACCCACGGTTTTGCTCACACCAAGGCCGTCCTCTGCAAACAGGGAAGACCACTGGCTCACTGCCTGTTCCGATGCACCGGCGCAGATCATCAGCAGAAAAAGAACCCAGAAGATACCGCTTTTGAAGATGCCTCCGGGAATCTTCGTCTCCTCGTCATCCCCCTCGATGCTGTAGATAGGGATTTTGAAAAACATCAGGCAGGTGAACAGCGGAACCAGTGCCCACAGAGCCGGAAGGTACCGCCAGGAATCAATGCCGATCACAACAAAGAACAGGGTGGATAGAATCACCACACCCATATGCCCCCAGCAGTAGAAGGAGTGTAAAAGGCTCATGGCGGATTCTTTATTCTCACTTGGGCAGGCCTCCACAATAGGACTTACGATAACTTCCAGGATTCCGCCGCCGATGGCATTGAATGCCATACAGATGAGGATACCCACATAGGCATTGGGCAGAACAAAGGGAAGCCAGGTAAATCCTGTAAGTCCCAGGGTGGTGACCAGAAAGGACGTGATCCCCACAGAACGGTATCCCACCTTTTTTATGATTCCCGGTGCCAGAAAATCTATGAGTATCTGGATACAGAAGTTTACGGTGATCAGCAGGCTGATCTTCTCAAGAGAGATGCCGAACTGGTTGTGAAAGGTGAGGAATAAAAGCGGCGGCAGGTTGTTGACGATCGCCTGGGTGATATAGCCCAGGTAGCAGCCGTAGATCGTGTGTTTTGCGGTCAGTTTCATGTTTGAATCTCCTTAGTAAATGTTGGTAACTTACTTGAGTTTAGCAAAGGGGGAGGGGCAAGTCAACTGGTTTTGTGAGAAAACCGGAAGATGGGGGGCATGTGGGCGGCATGCGGACGGAAGAGTACGGGAGGGGGTCCGGGGAGCCATATGCCTGCGGGCGAAGCGTTTCGCTGCCACGGAGCTAACCTGCTCCCAGTTACTAAATTCATCGGCAGTGGCCTCTTCATTAAGTAACTGGGGCAGGTGGATCTCCGCGGCGCTCCACTAGACATCGCCCGCAGGCATATGGCTCCCCAGACCCCCTCCCGTACTCTTCCTGTTCTTGGCTGCGGGAACAATTTTCTGGAATTATAAAATGAAAAAAATAAATTAAAAAACGAGTTTGCATATTAGTAGTAATTATAAAAAATATAAGATATATTAATTTTATTAATGAAGTAATCCATGTTATGATAAGTAAGAAAGCGGCCGGAGAGGAGTATAATTCCTGGCTGGTGCTGAATAACACAATTCATAAGAAACCGCAATGCAGGTTTTGGTGTGCCGAAGAAAAAGGCAGAAAGGAGCCAACATGAGCAGTGTAAGACGTGTCTATGTAGAGAAGAAGCCGGCATTTGCCGTACAGGCAAAGGAGCTTGCCCATGAGATCAGTACGTATCTGGGTATTAAGGATGTGGCGGGAGTCCGCGTTCTGATTCGCTACGACGTAGAAAATATTTCCGATGAGGCATTTGAGAAAGCATGTAACTGTGTATTTTCCGAACCTCCGGTGGATGTATTATATCAGGAAACCTTTGAGATGAAGGAAGGGGACAGAGTATTTTCCGTAGAGTTCCTTCCGGGACAGTTTGACCAGAGAGCAGATTCCGCTGTACAGTGTATACAGTTCTTAAAGGCAGACGAGGAGCCTATTATCCGCTCCGCCACCACCTATGTTATTGAAGGAAATATTACTGACGGGGAGTTTGAGGCTGTTAAAGAACACTGTATCAACCCGGTGGATTCCAGGGAAGCAGAGGCAGCAAAACCGGAAACACTGGTTACAAACTTTGAAGACCCTGCAGATGTAAAGATTTTTGAGGGATTCCGCCAGATGCCTGAGGCAGAGCTGAAAGAGCTGTATGCATCCCTGAATCTTGCCATGACATTCAAGGATTTCCAGCACATCCAGAACTATTTTATAAATGAAGAGGAACGTGATCCGTCCATGACAGAAATCCGTGTACTGGATACCTACTGGTCAGATCACTGCCGCCACACTACCTTCTCCACAGAGCTGAAGAACGTGGAATTCGGTGAGGGCGATTACAAAGAGCCTCTCGTAAAAACTTACGAGAAATACCTGGCTGACCGTCAGGTGATCTACAAAGACAGAGACGATAAGTTCGTATGCCTTATGGACCTGGCTTTGATGGCTATGAAAAAATTAAAAGCAGAAGGCAAGCTGGAGGATCAGGAAGAGTCCGATGAGATCAACGCCTGCAGTATTGTTGTTCCTGTTGATGTGGACGGCAAAGAAGAGGAATGGCTGATCAACTTCAAAAATGAGACTCACAACCATCCGACAGAGATCGAACCCTTCGGTGGTGCGGCTACGTGCCTCGGCGGTGCTATCCGTGATCCGCTGTCAGGACGTACCTATGTATACCAGGCTATGCGTGTGACCGGTGCGGCAGACCCGACAGTATCTGTTAAAGATACCATGAAAGGAAAACTGCCTCAGAAAAAACTGGTCAGAAGTGCAGCACATGGCTATTCATCTTACGGAAACCAGATCGGTCTTGCAACCGGATATGTAAAAGAAGTATATCATCCGAATTATGTTGCCAAACGTATGGAGATTGGTGCCGTACTTGGCGCTGCTCCGAGACGTGCAGTTATCCGTGAGAATTCTGACCCTAATGATATCATCATCCTGCTGGGCGGACGTACCGGACGTGATGGCTGCGGCGGTGCTACAGGCTCATCAAAAGTGCACACAGAAGAATCCATTGAGACCTGCGGAGCTGAGGTGCAGAAAGGAAACGCGCCGACGGAGAGAAAGATTCAGAGGCTGTTCAGAAGAGAAGAAGTAAGTAAGATCATCAAGAAGTGCAACGACTTTGGTGCAGGCGGTGTATCTGTTGCCATCGGTGAGCTGGCAGCGGGACTGCAGATCGACCTGGATAAAGTACCGAAGAAATATGCCGGCCTTGACGGAACAGAGATTGGTATCTCTGAGTCTCAGGAGCGTATGGCAGTAGTGGTTGATCCGAAAGATGCAGAGCAGTTCCTGGCTTATGCAAAAGAAGAGAACCTGGAGGCTGTTCCTGTGGCTGTTGTCACAGAAAGCCCGCGTCTGGTGATGAACTGGAGAGGAAAAACGATCGTTGATCTCTCCAGAGCATTCCTGGATACCAATGGTGCCCATCAGGAAACAGATGTATTTGTTGATGTTCCAAGCAAAGAAGGAAACATTCTGGATCGCGCAGAGGAGTCCGCAGATGTGAAAAAACGCTGGCTGGATACTCTGGCTGACTTAAACACCTGTTCTCAGAAAGGACTGGTGGAGATGTTTGACGGTTCCATTGGAGCCGGCAGTGTATTCATGCCTTACGGCGGAAAATACCAGCTCACCGAAACACAGACAATGGTTGCAAAAGTTCCGGTATTAAATGGCAGCACAGAAACTGTCACCATGATGAGCTATGGATTTGATCCGTATCTGTCAAGCTGGAGCCCATACCACGGAGCTGTGTATGCAGTGACGGAATCTGTTGCCAGAATTGTGGCTGCAGGCGGTGATTACAGCAAGATTCGTTTCACATTCCAGGAATATTTCCGCAGAATGACAGAAGACCCGCACCGTTGGAGCCAGCCTTTTGCCGCACTGCTGGGTGCTTACGCTGCACAGCTGGGATTCGGACTTCCTTCTATTGGCGGTAAGGATTCCATGTCAGGAACATTTAATGATATTGATGTTCCTCCTACACTGGTATCCTTTGCGGTGGATGTGGCAAAACAACGAGATGTCATCACACCGGAACTGAAATCCCCGGGACATAAGCTGGTGTGGCTGCGTGCGCCGAAAGCAGAGTATGACCTTCCTGATTTTGAGGCACTGAAAGATCAGTACGCAAAACTCCATGAGGACATTCAGGCCGGACGTGTTGTGGCAGCTTATGCCATTGACCGTCAGGGTATCGCTGCGGCTGTGAGCAAAATGGCATTTGGTAACCAGATGGGTGTGAAGATTGAGCACAATGTGGACGAGAGAGACCTGTTCAGCGCAGGTTTCGGCGATATTATCTGCGAAGTAAAAGCAGAGAAAGTGGGCGAGCTGGCTATCACTTACACTCTGATCGGTGAAGTGACAGACAAGGCGGCCATTGAATATAAAGACGTGAAGATTTCCATGGCAGAGGCTTTGGAAACATGGAAAACACCGCTGGAGAAAGTTTTCAAAACACGCTCCGGTTCCGAGACCGACGATATTACAAAAGATGAGGACAGAGGCCTGTACAATGCCGAAAGTATTCATATCTGCTCTCATAAGATTGCACAGCCCACTGTATTTATACCGGTATTCCCGGGAACCAACTGTGAATATGACAGTACAAAGGCATTTGAGAGGGCCGGTGCAAAAGTTATCACAAAAGTGTTTAAGAACCTGGATGCAGCAGATATCCGTGACTCTGTGGACGCTTTTGAAAAATCCATTGACCAGGCACAGATCATCATGTTCCCGGGCGGATTTTCCGCAGGTGATGAGCCGGACGGTTCCGCAAAATTCTTCGCCACTGCATTTCAGAATGCGAAGATCAAAGATGCGGTTATGAGACTGGTAAATGAGAGAGACGGTCTTGCCCTTGGTATCTGCAACGGTTTCCAGGCCCTTATTAAGCTGGGACTGGTTCCGAACGGTGAGATCACCGGACAGACTGCAGATTCACCGACGCTGACATTTAACACCATCGGACGCCACATTTCCAAGATGGTTTATACAAAAGTGGTTTCCAACAAATCTCCATGGCTTCAGAAAGCTGTGCTGGGCAATGTATATACGAACCCGGCATCTCATGGAGAAGGACGTTTCGTGGCAAGTGATGAGTGGCTGCAGAAACTTTTCGCCAACGGCCAGGTAGCTACCCAGTACTGTGATCTGGACGGCAATGTGACCATGGATGAAGAGTGGAATGTAAACGGCTCCTATGCATCCATCGAGGGTATCACAAGCCCTGACGGACGTATCCTGGGCAAGATGGCCCACAGTGAGCGCCGCGGGTGCGGGGTAGCCATGAATATCTATGGCGAGCAGGACATCCGGATCTTTGAATCCGGGGTGGAATATTTCAAATAATCAGAAAAATCGCAGGGTATAGAAAAAATATACCCTGCGGTTTTTTTGCTTTTCATCGAACCGGCCCGAACTCCGCTGCCTTTTTCTGAAGGTATAAGATTCTGTCAAATTTGGCTGCGGGAGGTACCGTATCGGCTATGGATAAAATAAGGTGGTCACCTCTTCCGAGATTCTCGAATTTTTCTTCCACGTACCTTTTAAAGGTCAGGTCATTCATGGAATCCTCCAGCACGGAAATGGACGGAATACCGCCCCAGACCGTACATTTATCCCCGAACATTCGCCTGGTATCCTCAAGGGAAATCTTAGTCATAGGAGCCGGACAGATAGAATCGGCAATATCAAATCCTGATTTTAAGTAGAGCTCCATAAGGCCTGTATTCTCTCCGTCTGTATGAGTGGCGATGAATTTGCCCCGGGTATGTGCCATATCCGACTGTTCTTTCAAGGCGGGCATAATGTATTCTTCAAACATGGCGGGCGCAGTAAAGGAAGTATCGTAGTTGGCGCCTGAGAGTATGATCTCCGCGGGGCTGTTTAACGCGGCATCGAATAATTTACTGCAGAACGGTGTGATCTGTTCTATGAATTCGTTCATTTCATCCGGATTATCATACTGCTCATAATAATAAGTATCAAATGCCATCAGTTCTTTGATCAGATAATGCCCCGGAGATGCCCACATGGCGGCCAGTGCCACGGCAACACCGCGGTCCTGGATGAACTCCTGCTGGAAGCGTGTATAATTTTCATAATCAGGGATGACTTCCATGTTGTCAAAGATATATTTCATTGCAGGGTAATCATCCATGGATTTAATGGCATGTTCCTTTATAACATACAGGGTAATACCATTTTTTTTCATATCCTGGCTGTGCACTACCGTGGTGGTGATATCCCCTTTGGGAGTCTCATATTTTACTTTGAGAATACCGTCGCCGCTGCGTTCATATGTGCGTTTTACATTGTGGAGCTTGATCCGGTAAGGGTGGTTTTTCAGATGATAGATGCCGAGTCCCACATCCAGGTCCCCTTCTTCCGGGTCTGTGAAATCTTTAAAATCAGGGATAATGGCGTGATAGCCAAGTCCAAGATCATCCACCATTTCCCGCAGGGTTGCATGCTGATACGGTGCAGGAAGTGTACCGTTTCTGGAATTTGCGTTATACCAGATATCCAGGCGTGGAATGAAAGGCAGAGTGTCTGTTGGCTGTCCTTTCAGGGCAGCCAGTATTCGTTCTTTCGGTGTCATAAAGTCCTCCTTTACTCTTATCCACTGCGGGGTAGATGGATATTTGTACTTGATTTTTGTTGAGTATAGCATAAATGAATCAGGTTTCCCATGGGACAGGAAAACAAAAAAAGTGCAGGAAATTGTGTCGTGAAAACACAAAAGCATGTTAAAATATTCCAGCACACTTTTAACTCTGGACAAGATATTTTCGGAATGTTATCATAAAATACAAATGAATTCTGTTAAATTTCGGGGCGTTTCCCCGGACCTTTTTGGCGGGGCGGGTATCGCTCTTTTTAAAATGGATGGAAACAGAGAGAATGGAGGAATCAGTTTGCTGGATAATTTTTTGGCGGAAAAATTTATTAAAAAAGCGGGGGAGTCCACAGAATACAATATTAATATTATGGACGAAAAAGGGGTGATTATAGCCAGCAAGGACGCAGAGCGGATCGGCAATTTTCATGAGGTGGCGTACTGGATCATTCATGGGGATGAAGAGATCATTGATGTCCCTGACGGAGGAAAATATCTGGGCGTAAAGCCGGGAGTCATGCTTCCCATTGTGCACAGGGGAAAGAGGACAGGAGCTATAGGAGTCACCGGCGAGCCGGATGAGGTGCGTGACATCGCCAAGGTCATGAAATTCGCAATTGAGACCATGTATGAATTTGAGTCGCAGCATGAGCTGAGCGCAAGGCGCAGGAGCATGAAGGAAAGATTTATATATGGCATTTTGTCAAATGAGGTTGCGGATATTGAGAAATTAAAGGAGGATGCAGAGACACTGGGGTGGGACGAATCCTGTGTACGGCTGCCGGTCCTTCTTTTTTTGGATGAGATGGCAGATATGCCCACTGTTTTGAGAAAATTAAAAGAAAGCGCACTGTACAGCCGCCAGGATATCATATCGGTGGTACAGGACAAAAATGTGATCATATTCAAAAGCTTTAAGCCGGATACGTCCAGTCTCTGCCGGTATAAGGAGATCATTGCAGAATCCATTGCCTCCTGTAAAAATTATCTGGATATGGTCGGTGCGGACTACCAGTTTCTTGTAGGGACTTTTCAGAACCGTTTTGAAAAATACAGGATCGGATATCAGCACTGTATCTGGATGAGAGACCGTGTGAAAGAACAGATCAGCTATTTCTACGAACATGTAAATGAGTATATGAAATCCCTGATTGCCATGGTGGAATACCGGGATATTTACGGGGTGTACGAACAGCTTTTAGATGAAAAGGGCAGGGAAAATATACTGGAGGTCGTGGAATCCCTGCAGAAGAATAATTATAATTTCAATGCCAGCAGCAAGGAGCTTTATATACATAAAAATACACTGGTATTCCGCTTTAATAAGATAAGGGAGCTGCTGGGTGTGAATCCCATGCAGCAGGTAGCTGACCGGGAGTTCCTGGAATATCTGCATTATTTTGTCAAGAACAACAGGACATAACGGTAATTATGCTGATAACACAAAAATCAAATATATTTTTATGCTGAGGTGTCATGGTAAAGGAATTAGCAATCATGTACAATGATTTTAAGCTAATTACCTGTAAACTGAGTGAATTCGGAAAAGGTTTCTGCTTTATGCGGGGTGTGGAAACAGATAATCAGACAAGGGTAAGGCCGTAAACCAAATACATGAGAAATTTCAAAATGGAGGGAAGCAAATGAAAAGAAAATTGGTTTGTATATGTCTGAGTATGGCTGTATTTGGCACATTGCTGTCAGGCTGCGGGGAAGGGAAAAGTGAGAAAGAGTCAGGAGGCAGCGGGCAGGCGGATGTGGATGTGGAATCCTATGATTTCAGCCAGGATAAATCCTTCGATATTACAGCCGGAGGAATCCAGGCAGCGGAGGATACAGTTACGCTGGCCATGCAGAAAATGGCAGATGAAGTGAAGGAAAAATCCGGTGGAACCATTACCATCACTGTATCTCCGGCGGCGCAGCTTGGAGATGCGACGAGTCAGATGGAGGCAGTATCCCTGGGAACCCAGGAGATGTTCGTGGATGCCGGTTCCTGGCTTTCCACATTTGTGGATGATGCCCAGGTGACCTCCATGTTTTTCCTTTTTAAGGACGAAGATCACTACAGAAAATTCCTGAAAAGTGATATCAATGCAGACATGGAGCAGCAGCTCATTGACCAGCAGGGAATCAGGGTAGTTGCCAACAACTGGCTCAGATCCCCAAGATCTATCTCCTGTGCAAAAGAGATCACATCGCTGGGAGATTTAAAGGGCCTTAAGATGCGGGTGCCGGATATCAAATCCTATATGGAATCCGCAACTGCGCTGGGCCTGGGAACTGCCCAGGTAGCGTGGGGCGAGACATATCTCGCACTTCAGCAGGGCGTTGTGGATGCGTGTGAGTCCCCATTGGATTCTATCTATACCATGAAGTTTTATGAGCCCACGAAACAGGTTACTCTGACAGAACATATCCGCGATAATGCGGCGGTTTATATGAATGATGATCTGTATGGAGAGCTCAGTGACGCCCAGAAAAAAGTGCTGACAGAGGCAGCCCAGAATGCAGGTGACTGGTACACAGATGAAGTGAAAAAAGTATCTGAGGAATATAAAGAGACTATGGAATCTGAGGGAACCAATTTCTCCACACCGTCAGACGAAGCAATTCAGGAAATGTCAGATGTGATTGCGGGTAAAGCCGCTGAACTGGAGGAGAGCGGTGCCTGGAAAAAGGGACTTTTTGAGGATATCAAAGCGCTTGCGAAATAATAAAAGATGTATGCGTATTTTACTGCCGCGGCCTGTCTTGCTGCGGCAGTATATCAATTGGGAGGTGGGAAGCTTTGAAGTTTGTGAAAAAATTTATAAAGATTGCCGGTACAGTTCAGTGGTATATGGGTGTTGTCTGTATGCTGACGATCATGATTTCCGTGACAGCGGGAGTGATCTGCAGAAAATTCTTCAACAGTCCCCTTAACTGGGTGGAGGAATTATGTACCTTTCTCTTTATTTACCTGGCTTTTTGCGGGGCCAGTGTGGCGGCTATGAACAAGAAGCATGTGAGTGCGGATTTTCTGACGACCAAACTGTCTTCAAAGGCTAACAAGATTCTGTTGATAAGCCAGAGGGTATTGATGATCCTGCTTTTGGCGGTTATGTTCTTTGGAGCCATTATCTTGCAGCCGAAAATGATGGGGCACTCCAGTACCAACCTGGATCTGCCGAAAAATCTTTACTATATTCCCATACTGTTCAGCTCTTTCTATATGGTCTGCGTTTACATTGTGGAGCTGATCGAGATGGTAAAAGGCACTTACACAACTGAACCGGGTTGAGAAAGGAGAAGAAAAAATGGGATTTAACATAACTATACTGCTGCTCACATTTTTGATCTTACTGTTTATCGGAATGCCCATAGCCTTCGCTTTGGGGCTGCCCGGTCTGGTATATCTTCTGATGCAGGGAGGTTCCGTTTCCATTGTCAACCTGCCCCATTCGATGACAACGCCTCTGTTTTCCTATGTGCTGATCGCGCTTCCGGCATTTTTGCTGTCCGGCCGTATGATGAACTCTGCGGGAGTGACTACCAGGCTGTTTGACGCAGCTCTGGCAATCGTGGGACGGTTCAAAGGCGGGCTTGCCTATGCAAATGTGGTGGCAAGCATGATGTTTGCCTCTATGTCGGGAACAGCGGTGGGGGATACCGGAGGACTGGGCGCGATCGAGATGGAAATGATGGATAAAGCCGGCTATAAGAAATCTTTTTCAGCAGGTATTACCGCTTCCTCCAGTGTGATCGGGCCGCTGATCCCTCCATCGGTTGCCATGGTTGTTCTTGGCGCTTCGGCGGGAATTTCAACGGGAAAATTATTTTTAGGCGGCCTGATACCCGGGATTATTATGGGACTGGCTCTGATGGTGTCTATCTTTGTCCAGTCCAGGACAACAAAGGAAGGAAAAAACTGGCCGGTTACCAAGATCCCGGCAAAAGAAATCCCCGTCAAACTGCTGAAAGCAGTTCCGGCGCTTATGTCACCGGTTATTATTATCGGCGGTATTACCACAGGTGTTTTTACGCCTACAGAAGCCGCGATTGTGGCTATTGATTACTCGATCATTCTGGGTATTGTATATAAGGAACTTACATTCAGGAGCTTTATGCAGGCGCTGAAGGACGCGGTGGAGACGTCAGGGACCTTTATGCTGATCATTGCCATCGCAGGATTTTTTACCTGGATCATTACGAAGGAAGGGCTGGCTACCGTACTGCAGAATATGCTGTCCCCTCTGTATTCGGCAGGCCCGGTATTTGTGCTGCTTGTGCTGGCCGTCATATTGGTCATTGTGGGATGTTTTATGGATACCACGGCTGCTATTTTGCTGATAACACCCATCTTTATGCCAATCATCAATAATCTGGGACTGGACCAGGTACATTTCGGTGTGATGATGACGGTTGCCCTGATTTCAGGAATTGTTACACCGCCGTTTGGCATATGCCTGTTTGTCATGTCTGATGTGTCGGGACTTCCGGTGTCCACCGTGACAAAAGAGTGTGCCAAGTATCTTCCTGCAATGTTCCTTGTACTGCTGCTGATCATTTTCTGTCCGGCGCTGTCCACTTGGCTGCCGAATCTGTTTTATTCCTGATCGTTACACGATACGTGATATATATGCTGTCTGATATTTTACACAATATCAGACAGCATTTTTTCATGCTCTTGTCATTTTTACTGCAGAAATGATATACTCAAGACAGTATACGGAATGCAATCGAATGAATGCGGCAATAAATATCAGTATTGGAGGACAAAAACAATGATATTATCAGGAAAAGAAATCAAAAAGCACATGGGCCGGGAGATCATTATCGAGCCGTTTGACGAAAAGCGGATCAATCCAAACAGCTACAACCTCTCTCTTGCAAATGAGCTTTTAGTCTACGACACACCGGTTCTGGATATGAAGAAACCAAACCCGGTCAAAGAGCTCATCATCCCGGAGGAGGGGCTTATTTTGGAACCAAACAAGCTGTACCTTGGCAGAACGAAAGAATATACCAGAACGGACTATTATGTGCCCATGCTGGAAGGACGTTCCTCCACGGGCAGGCTGGGCCTGTTTATCCATGTGAGTGCGGGATTTGGGGATATTGGCTTTGCCGGCCATTGGACGCTGGAGATATTCTGCATCCATCCGGTGAAGATATATCCAAATGTGGAGGTGTGTCAGATTTATTACCACGATATTGACGGGGAATATGACCTTTACAAGAGCGGTAAATATCAGAATAACACAGGGGTAGAGGCCAGTAAAATGTACCAGGATTTTGAAAAATAAAGAGATTTCGGCAGCAGTCCAGCTATAGGATTGTCATGGGCCGGCGGGCGGATCGTTTCATTTTCCGTGCGCCGGCCTGCATGGGGAAAAGGAGAAGGCTATGACACAGGAAGCGATTCGGAATCAGGCAGGGAAATATTTTGATAAGGTAAAGGCACTGGCGGATTATCTGACAGAACACCCGGAGATCAGCGGGGAGGAAAAGGAATCCTGCGCGTACATAACGAAGTTTCTCAAAGAAGTGGGGTACGAGATAACAACGCCGTATGCAGGGATGCCTCATTCGTTCCTGGCTGTGGACAAAGAGAAGAAGGAGTTTCAGGGGCCAAAGGCGGCATTTCTGTGCGAATATGATGCCCTGCCTGAGGTGGGGCACGCCTGCGGACACTCCTATAGCTGTGCCGTCAGTATACTGGGAGCGCTTGCCCTGCGGGAGGCATATCCTGACCTGCCGGTGAGGATTGATCTGATCGGCACGCCCGGTGAGGAATTTGTAGGCGGAAAATGTTATATGACAGAGAACGGGGGCTTTGACGGCTATCAGTATGCGGCCATGGTGCATCTCAACAATGAGAATGTCACCTATTTTCAGGTACTGGCCTCCAATGACAGATACTTTACCTTCCGCGGAAAAGCAGCCCATGCCTCCGCGTGTCCGGAGGAGGGGCTGAATGCCCTGAACGCGGCCCGTCTTTTTATGGAGGCCATGGATATGTGGCGGCAGCATATCACAAAGGACTGCCAGTTCCACGGCATTGTGGCAAAAGGAGGGGCAGCTCCTAATATTGTCCCGGATGAGGTGTGTCTGGATTATTATTACAGGGCAGCCACTATTGAAAATCTGTGGAAGCTCAACAGAATCTCAGAGACCTGCGCAAAAGGCGCAGCCATGGCTGCAGGAACGACTGTGGAGTGGAGCCAGCGGTATCCGGACTACGGGGAAATCTACTGGAATGATTATATGGACGAAATCATGCAGAAACTGTTTTCGGATACCAAAAGAGTGACCGTGAGATCAAAAGGTCCCGGAGGTTCCACGGATCTGGGAAATGTAAATCTTAAGATCCCCGTGTTCCATCCCATGATCGACATTACCGGCAGCCGGAAGGACATCGTGATCCACGACAGGGAATTTGAGAGACTTCTCCACACAGAAGCAGCCGCAGAAGTCCTGAGAGACGGCGCGTATATCATAGCCGGACTGGGATATAAGCTGGCGTCGGAGCCGGAAGTGATGGAGAGGATAAAAGAGGACCACAGAAAATACAGAAATCTGTAAAAGGCTACCTATTAATTGCCAGAAACCTTCAGAAAATAAGAGAAACACTTACAACATGTAATGATTTCATAGAGGCCGGAATAAATAAATTATGTAAGCTTTATATTTATTCCGGCCCTAAAATCAAGGCTGTCTTGTGTTCGTTTTTAGTGCAAGGCGGAATGATAAGGATTTTTGTAAAATTTTGAAAAAAGGTATTGACAATTGACACAATTTAAGGTTATAATAGCAAAGCAGTCAAGCGATGGCAAACACTGCTAAATAAATGGGATCTTAGCTCAGCTGGGAGAGCATCTGCCTTACAAGCAGAGGGTCATAGGTTCGAGCCCTATAGGTCCCATTCTTTTGCCAAAAGCAGAAGGATAACAGATGGCGAGATAGCTCAGCTGGCTAGAGCATACGGTTCATACCCGTAGTGTCGAGGGTTCAAGTCCCCCTCTCGCTATTTGCTGTACAAGCAGCATACAATCAAATAAAAGTCTTGGGATCTTAGCTCAGCTGGGAGAGCATCTGCCTTACAAGCAGAGGGTCATAGGTTCGAGCCCTATAGGTCCCATTC